>CAMOEE010000153.1 GCA_946611835.1 uncultured Treponema sp.
GAAGGTAAAGGCTTACTACAACATCCTCGAAAAACAGCTTCGCCGCTACTTCGAGAAAGCTTCAAGAGCAAAAGAAATGACTGGTGTTGCTCTCCTGGTTTCTCTTGAGACTCGCCTTGACAACCTCGTTTACCGATTGGGATTTGCTTCTTCAATCCGTATGGCCCGCCAGATGGTAAGCCACAAACACATCGAAGTTGACGGAAAAGTTATCAATATTCCTTCATACGCTGTAAAAGTTGGCTCAACAATCTCTCTGGTTGAGAAAATGCGCCGAAGCGAGCAGTTCAAGTCAACATACCTTGCAAACAACAAGGCTAAGCTTGACTACCTCGAGCGTGACGACGACAACTTCTGCGGAAAATTGGCTCGCCTCCCGCTCCGCTCAGAAATTCCGGTACAGATCAACGACCAGATGGTAGTTGAATACTACTCTAAATAGTAGTTTTCTGAATTTTACGAACCGCTCCGATTGGGGCGGTTTTTTTTGTTAGATGCGGATGAACGCAGATGCACACGGATTTTATTGTTTTTTTATCCGCGTTAATCTGCGTGTATCTGCGTCTTTTTTTTTACAACTGAATTTCTATTTTATTCTTTCCGTCTGTAAAAGAATGTGAGTATTGTTTTCCGACCTGCCTGATAATCGTTATGCCGAGATGAGATTCATCGTCCTCGGGGGCGTTGAATGGATTGTATTCCTTTCCGCCGCAAGCAAGGCTGATGATGGTCTCTTTTGATGATTCGGCATGGCTAATCAGGATTTTCAGGGAGATATCATTTTGTGAGTCATAGCAGTTCTGCAGCATCTCGTATATAAGTTCCTCGCAGCAAAGCTCGAGGCGGTTGATGTGAGTGCTTTTGAGTCCGTATTTTTCACCGAAAGTCTGTATTCCGCCCTGGAATTCCATGAGGTCAAAATCTCGGGTCGTAATTTCATAAGAAAAATGCTTGATTTTGTTGATGAAGTCAATCGTAAGCGGCTTTTGAGGCCTGTCAAAGATATCTTCTGGCTTTCCCTGCTCGTAAATGCCGTGGTCAGCGAAAAAGAGGATCCTGTCAGCGACTTCCCGTGCGAAATTCATCTCGTGGGTGACGATAAGCATGGTGAGCGAGCGCTTTGCAAGCATTCGGATTACGGCAAGGACTTCGCCTACCATCGTAGGATCAAGGGCACTGGTCGGCTCATCAAAAAGAAGAACCTTAGGCTCCATCATGAGGCTGCGGCAAATCGCTATTCGCTGCTGCTGCCCGCCCGAAAGGACGCTGGGGAAGGCGTGGGCACGGTTCGCAAGACCTACCTGCCTGAGTAAGTCCATTGCCTTTTCTTCGGCCTGAGCCCGGCTCATGCCAAGAAGCTTGACCGGCGCCATGCAGAGGTTATCCATTACATCAAGATGAGAGAAAAGATAAAACCTCTGGTAGACCATTCCCATGCTGCGGCGGATATGGTCGATGTCGGCTCCTTTTGCCGTGATTTCCTGCCCGTCGATAAAAATCTGACCTTTATCCGGAGTCTCCAGGAGCTCAAGGGAACGCAGAAAGACGCTCTTTCCGCATCCTGAGCCACCGATGATTGCGATTCTCTCGCCCTGCTCAACCGTAAGGTCAACATTTTTGAGAACCTCAAGAGAACCAAATGATTTTGAAAGGCCTTTTACTTCTATTAAGCTCATGCTCTTCTCCTTTTTTTGATGTCAGTAAGCGCAAAAATACCGAATACTGTGTATGAAAGACCAAGGTAAATGAGCATTCCGATGCTGATTGTGATGAAGGGCTGCATTGTCCTTGATGCGATATTGTTGATTACACGGGTCAAATCGGTAATCGTTACATAGCCGACGACGCTGGTCCACTGGATAAGGTTTACGATTGTTGACTGGTAGACAGGCTTGGCGATTGTTATTACCTGGGGAAGGGTCACGAGACGGAAGGCGTCCCATCTTGAGAAGCCCAGCGTGCGTGCGGCTTCTACCTGTCCCTTTTCTGTCGCAAGGATTGACGAGCGCAAAAGCTCAGCGACATGAGCCGAGACATTCATTGAGAAGGTGATTGAGGCGACTATTACAGGAGGAATCCCTGCCCGGGCGAAAACTCCGTAATACAAGAGAAGCAAGAGCATGAGGACTGGAGTTCCCCGAAGAATGGCAATGTAGACTGATGCCAGGTTCCTTATAAGAGCATTTTTGCGGGTGCGAAGAAGGCAGATAAAAGCGCCGAACAGGGTTCCCGCAAGAATAGAAAGGACTGAAATCTGAATCGTTACCCAGAGACCCTTGAGAATGGTGATGTAGGATCCACCATAGATAAGGATTCTGTATAATTTTTCAGTAAATGTCATTGAACCCTCCATAAAAAATAATCTTAAAATTTATTATTAAAAGTATAACACCTTTTTTAAGTTTGGCTACAGTTTTTTTCTTGACAATGCAAAAATTCAGTGCATAATTAAAATAATGTTAAATTTTCAGCTCGGTTTTAGCTTTTATTTAATCAGGAGGATAAAATGAAAATCACAAAAGTCGCCGCTTTTATGCTGGCTATGGGCCTTATGGGAGGCCTGTTCGCTTCGGGGAAAAAGGACGGGCAGAAAGAAGTTCAGCTCGGAACTCTTTCATACCTGAACTTTTCTGAAGAGCAGACTGGCAGAATGTACGACAGTGCATATCTGGCATATAAACAGCTCGAAGAAAAGGGATATCTGAAGGTTGCCCAAAAGGACAAGGTTAAAATTTCACCTTCAGTAAAGTTCTACGACACGCTTGATTCCCTCCTTATGGCCCTTAAATCAGGCGAAATCTGGGGAATCGCAGGTTTGCCTCAGTCGACTGCAAGTTATCTTTGTGCAAAAGACAATACCCTCGGAATGAATATGACTTTCGATATACCGAAACAAACTGCCGAGAAGCGTTCTTTTGCATATCGCGCATATAAAATTATGAATGATGCTTTTTCTTTTATGATGCTGGAAAAAAACTCTGACTTGTGTGCCCAGTTCAACAAAGTCATTGAAGAAATGAATCAGGATGGCTCAATGGAAAAACTCATCAGTGAGCAGATTCTTGATGCAATGGACGGCCGTGAGCTTCAGGTAATCCAGCCTGAGAATAAAGCAGGCCGTGCCACAATCAAAGTTGCCGTTACAGGTGCCCTTCCTCCTATGGATTATGTTGCCGCAGACGGAACTTTCGCAGGATTCAACACAGCCTTGCTTGCTGAAATCGGCAAAAGGCTCGACAAGAATATCACGATGGTTCAGGTTTCAAGCGTAGGACGAGCCACAGCCCTTGCAAGCGGCACCGTTGATGTAGTCTTCTGGACTCGAAGCGCATCATTGCCTCCAGCTCTCGCAAAGATGACTGCTGCAGAGTTTAAGGGCTTCCGGAATGAAGTTATGGCTAAAGATACTCCCGAGGAGAAAGCCGCCCTTGAGGCCCTTATATCCTACGCAGGAAAAGACGAGGACACGCGCAGTATAAAAGCTCACAGGGACACACCTGCCGGCACTATCACCACAGTTTCATACTTTGAGGATATGCCTGTCATTGTCGGACTTAAAAACTAAAATCAAATTCTCATAATTTATGGCTGTCCAGCAAAGGACAGCCTTTCTTCATTAAAGGAGTACATTAGATATGAAAAAAATTACAAAAATCGCCGGTCTGCTGCTTGCAGTGAGCCTTATGGGAAGTGCATTTGCTTCTGGAAAAAAAGACGGATCGAAGGAAGTTCAGCTCGGAACTCTTTCCTACTTGAATTTTACGGAAGAAAAGGTTGGAAACATTTGTGAAGGCTCAATGCCGATTTATAAAATCCTCCAAAAAAAAGGTTATATGCGCATTGATGGCATGGACGATGTAAAGATTTCTCCGACCGTTCGTTTTTATGATACGCTTGAAGGGCTTTTGATGGCACTAAAATCTGGCGAAATATGGGGAATCGCAGGTATTCCTCAGAGCACAGCAAAGTATCTGTGTGCAAAAGACAATAGTCTCGGAATGAAAATCGCTTTTGATACAAAAAAATCTCGTGAGAATGATATTTTTGCTTCCATTGCTTACAAACGCCTCAGTGATGGGTTTTCCTTTATGATGCTTGAAAAAAATTCTGCTTTGTGCGAGCAATTCAACAAAATCATAGAGGATATGACTGCTGATGGTTCTCTGGCAAAATTGATTGAGAATGAGATTATTGCCGCCATGGATGGACGGGAAATTAGAGAAGTCGCTCCTGAGTACAAGCCTGAGCGCAAGACAATCAAAGTTGCCGTTGCCGGTGCAATTCCGCCTATGGATTATGTTGCCGCAGACGGAACTTTCGCAGGATTCAACACTGCAATCCTTGCTGAAATTGGAAAACGTCTTGACAGAAATATCACTATGGTTCAGGTTTCAAGCATAGGACGAGCCACAGCCCTTGCAAGCGGAACCGTCGATGTAGTCTTCTGGACCAGAAGTCCGGCTGTTGACCCGATTCAAAAAATTGGTAGTGAGGAATTCTCTGCTGTCAGAAAGTCAGCAAGAAGTGCAAGCTCAGAAGAAGAGACTGCTGCAATGCAGATTCTTACAGCTTCTATCATCGGAAATAAGGACGGTGATATGCGTGGTATTCTTAGAACCCGTGATATGCCGGCTGGAACTGTAATCACAACTCCATATTTCGAGGATTTGCCGGTAATCGTAGGCTTGAAAAAATAGAAATCACTCGCAAAAATTTGGAGCCTATTATAGGAGCGTATTTAATGAAGAAAATCTCAAAAATTGCCGGTCTTTTGCTTGCAATGAGCCTTATGGGAAGTGCATTTGCTTCGGGCAAAAAAGACGCTCAGAAAAGCATTAAAATCGGCACACTATCTTTTTTGAATCTTTCTGAGAAAGACTATGCTCTTGTTGCCAGGGCGGGGATGAATGTAAAAGCAGAGATGGAAAAGGAAGGTTCCATAACCCGTAATATTCATCATGAGCAGAGTGAACTTGGTGTTGCACCTGTCGTTTACTATGACACTTTGGATTCAATGATTATGGCACTTGAGTCTGGAGAAATATATGTCATATCGGGTATTCCAAGCACTACTGCGAACTACCTTTGCAATCGAAATGAAAAGCTGGAGGCTGCGCTGAAGTTCACAAAATACATGCCTGATATCAGGAAGGAAAAGTCATTTTCTGCGAACGCTCTTTCTGCTCTTTCAAACGGATTTTCTTTTATGATGCTCGAAAAAAACAAAGAGCTACGGGATGAATTTGATAAGGTAATCAAGGATATGAAGGCGGACGGCACTATCAGTAAGCTGGTAAGAAGTCACATAATTGAAGTTATGAGGGGCAAGGAAGCTTCTCCTGTAGTCCCGGAATTCAAGGAAGGCAGAAAGACTATAAAGGTTGCTGTTACAGGCTCCCTCCCGCCTATGGATTATGTCGCCCCGGACGGAACTTTCGCAGGATTCAACACAGCCCTGCTGGCCGAAATCGGCAAGCGTCTCGACAGAAATATCTCGATGATTCAGGTTTCAAGTGTGGGGCGAGCCGCCGCCCTTGCAAGCGGAACTGTTGATGTAGTTTTCTGGACAAGAACTCTTTCTGAGACCAGCGCAGAAAAATTTTCAAAATCTTCCACTGAGGACATCAAAAATGAAATAGAGGCCAGCCTTTCAACTCTGACTCCGGAACAGAAAGATGCCGTTGTTTCTTACAAAGATGCCATTGATATCCAAAAGTCCTTTAGAAAAGACATGCCGGAGAATACGATTATCACAATTCCGTATTTTACGGACATGCCTGTTAGCGTTCAGTTGAAGAAGTAAGTCTTTTTGACAGAAAAATCCTTCTGGTAAGCCTGCGAGATTAGTCTTGCAGGCTTTTTTTTCTTGTCGATTTTGATTTTTTTGCGTATCTTCATTTTGATAGAACAAAATGGAGGCTCGGAATACAAAATTACATCCTGCAATTTTGTATCTGCAACAGTTTTTTTTCAAAAACTGCTTATTTGTGCCATCCGTGGCACGGACCTTGGTGGCGGGCCCCCAAGGAGAAGAAAATGAATTACGATCAGTTTACCTTAAAAACACAAGATGCTTTGCAGGAAGCCAGTGCTCTTGCTCAGC
>CAMOEE010000154.1 GCA_946611835.1 uncultured Treponema sp.
CCGTCGATTGAAGGAACGATTTCGTTGAAGATGATGTCGTGCATGAATTTCTGAGCATCAGCGTTAGGTGTGTTGAATCCTGAACCGACTTTCTCTGAGCAGACGATGTCCTGAACATAGTTTGAACCAGCAAGGAAAGCTGCCAGAACTGAAGATGTGTGAGCGCCGTTCAAGATGCGGACTTTTCGTGTGTGGTAGTAGTCCATGTTCTGAACCCACTTAACTGAAAGGCCTGCTTTAACCAGCGGGAGTTCATCTTCGTGTGGCTTTTTAGATTCGATAACCCAGAAGTGGAAAAGCTCTGCTGAGTCGAGGAGTTTGTCCTCGTAGCCCAGTTTTTCGCAGAGGTTCTCAGCCTGAGTTTTGCCGTTCTCTTCTTTAGAAAGGAGCGGGAAGTATCCCGGAACGATTCGGTCAACGAGACATGAACAAACATCACAAGCCTCGTCGAACCAGTTGATGAAGTCAGGTCCCAGCTGCCACATTTCAGCGTAGCGGAGGATATTGATTCGGAGGTTGAGGCCGGCCTGGTCTGAAAGCTCACAAGGAATAAGGATCATGCCTTTTGAAAGGTCGCCCTTGAATGCCTGGAATCGTTTGTAAAGGAAAGCTGTAACTTTTGCAGGGAAGTTCTTCTGTGGCTTCTGGTCGAGAGTAACTGGAACGCCGTCGATTTCTGAGTCGAAGCGGATACCAGCCTCAGTTGTGTTAGAAACGATGAAGCGCAAATCTGGGCTTGAAGCCAGAGCGATGTATTCGTCGTAGTTTGTGTATGGGTTGATTGAGCGGCTTACTGAGTTGATGCAGCGTGTCTCAACTGTTGGTTTTCCGTCTTTCATGCCGCGGAGAACTGTAGTATAAAGGTTGCCCTGTGCGTTCATCGCATCAATCATACCTTTTTCGAGTGGCTGAACGATAACGATGTTGCCGTTGAATCCTGCTTTTTCGTTTGCAATATCAATCTGCCAGTCAACGAAAGCGCGCAAGAATCCGCCTTCACCGAACTGCAATACTTTCTCTGGACGAGAAACCTTTTTCATTACCTCATTAATTGGTTTAAGAGCCATAATAATTGAACCTCCGGAAGTGTTCATTGAAAAAATTTGAAACCATTCTATCACTAAAAGAAAAGAATGTCATCTTTAAAGAAAAGCGTGGATATAAAAAAACGGCAAAAAATATTTGGAAAAAAAATATATAACTTGTAAAAATTCCGTCATCATTATACAATGGAAAAATGCAAAATTCTCAGGCTGGACGAAGGTTAGGCTTCATTCTCTCGACAATTCATGCAGGTTCTGCCCTCAAGCTTTGGCACAAAGTTGTTACCCGTGCTCAGGCTGATTCTGGTTCTTTCTTTGTATTTCCGGGCGGAAAGCTGGTTTCAAAAGATAATCCGGAACACCTTCGAAACGATATATATAATCTTGTTAATTCGTCAAATATTGATGGTCTTGTCAGCTGGGCTTCAAGTCTCAGTGGTTCCGTTTCTGTTCGTGAACTTGAAGAATTCCACGGAAAGTTTCAGTCAATTCCATTTGTAACAATCGGTCAAAAAATCACGGGGCATCCTTGTGTTGAATTCGACGCATATGCCGGCATGAAGGAGCTTGTCCGTCATTTCATTCAGGTTCATGGAGTCAAAAAGATTGCATTTTTGCGTGGTCCTGAGGCGCATACTTCCGCACAGGATCGTTTCCGAGGCTTTAAGGACGCACTAATCGAAGCTGGCCTCGATAATGCCGAAAATCGTTCTTTGATTTCCGAGCCTTTAAGCTGGTATGACGGTGAAGCTGGTGCAAAATGGCTTTACGAAGAGAAAGGTCTGGTTCCTGGCAGGGATTTTGAGGCTCTTGTTACCGCCAGCGATTTGATGACTTTTGCCGCGGTCAATTATTTCAAGCAGCGTGGTATTCGTATCCCAAAAGATTTGCTTGTTGGTGGTTTCAACGACACCGAAGAAAGCCGAATTTCAATCCCTGCTTTTTCAACGGTTCACATGCCTCATGCGGATTTAGGTATCGAAGGTTACGAAAAAATCAGCAACATACTCAACGGAATGCTTGGCGTTTCCGATTCAAATCTTCCTGCTTATCCTGTAATCCGCGAAAGCTGTGGTTGTGTTCACACTAAAATCTGGTCTTCTTCAGAGTCACATTCAAAAATCCGTTCAAAAGAACAGTTCCACGAAGAAATCTGCAAGATTTTCCGCCTTAATCCGGAGTCTTCTGGTCTCGAACCAATGCTTACTGCGCTTTTTGAAAATGACAAGTCTAAGTTCTATGATTTGTTCACTCAGCGGATTTCTGTCTACTTTGAAAACGGTGGCGATTTGCTCAATGTTTTCGCAGGACTTTCGCTTTTCCGTTCTGTAGTCGGTCTTGCACCCGAATATATAGAAAAGATTATTCGTCATATCACTCTTCTTGTTCCTCGAATTCAGGAGCGGGTTTTAATCGAAAGACAGTATGCATTGGGTAAGGTCAATGCAACCGTCAGTTCCCTCAAAAATACTCTTCTCTCTGTTTTCGACCGCACCCAGCTTATCTCGGTTCTTAAGGAATACCTTTGCAAAATCGGCATACGGACATTTGCCCTGGTTTTGTATGAGGATGAGTCTTATTCAAATTATATTGGTGGTTGCAATTCTGCCGAAGAACTCCGCAATGAGGAAATTCGCTTCTCAAGGGAATTCCTCGTTCCTGAGCGTTATTCCGCTGATTTTGAGCACGGAGCTTACATCGTTCAGCCGCTTTTTGTCGAGGATTCTTCTTACGGCTATATCATTTGTGAATATGCAGGCTGTCAGGGCATCGTCTACGAAGATTTGCGTTCTTCAATCAGTTCGGTTCTGAAGAGCATTTTCCTTTTTGAGCAGACTAACGAGGCAAAACGAATCGCAGAGCAGGCTGAATTTGCGAAGACAGAATTTTTTGCCAACGTGGGAAGCGATTTGTGCGACCCGTTAAAGAATATTTCTGCGAAAATCCAGCAGGTTGAGGCGAATATCGAGAATGGAATTCTGGACACGGACATTCTTACAGAACAGCTGCTTTTTATCCGTTCTCAAATTGAAGCTCAGCTCGAAAAAACAGAGACTCTTGTCGATTTGACCCGTTCTCAGGTTGATGACCTCCCAATGAACAAAAAACTCTTCGATATCCGTCAGGTGCTTCCGAGCAGTATTGCCGCAATGCTCAACACCGACTTCCCTCTTCTATATGGAGATTCGGAACGGCTTAAAAGGGCTTTGCAGACTATTTTTGATTTTGCAGAAAAGGCTCCCTATGTTTCCGAAAAGCCGGACGGAATCCACATCGAGTTCTATTCAAATCATTTTGAATGGCAAAAGCCGGAACTGCTCCTTGCCGAAAAAATCATCCTTCTCCAGTTTGGTGATGTCGAAAAATCGGCTAACTATGCCGAGGTCACTTTACCGTGGCCAAACCTTGCAGGTCTTCCGCCAGAGAGCACTTCCCTTGAAAATTTCAGTCTTTACAGTTTCTCAGAAAATATATCTTACGAGCGACTTGGCCTAACGGCAAAATATTTCTTTGCGGATGGAGTCGATGCAAAAAATGATGACGGCGTAATTCTTCTTTGGGAGCCGGACTCTGCCCCTATTGATGAATGGATTAAGGTTTACGGGCTTCGTCGAAACGAATTTATTTTCCGTGCACCAATAATCTGCTACAGCCGAAATCTTATTGGCCATAATTTCAATGAGATTCTCGAACAGAAGATTAAGACTCAGCGCACCTCCCCTATTCTTTTTGTAAACGCAAAACACACGCGCTACGGAACCTGGGCAACTGAATCAAATACAGTAAGTATCTCTTCTATGGAAGAATTTGACGGAATACTTTCTGAAATCACTCCTTCTATTATTGTATTTGAACAGATTGACGAGCAGAGCATCAAAAAGATTCGTCAGAATCCAAAAACAGTTCTTGTCCCGATTCTCGTTCTCCCGGATACAGTTAGCACCGATGAAGAAATTGAGCTTCTTTGCTCACATCCCCGCATTATTCTTTGTAACCGGGGGGCCGCTGAGTCCGAGCAGTTTGACGAGCGAATCCGGGGTATCCTGGCTGGCGAAGAAATACTTCCGCCGCATACAGGCGCTTTGGTCAAAAAGGCAATTCTTTATCTCAACAGAAACGCTTCGCAGCAGATTGTGCGATGGAAGCTTGCGGATACAGTGCATGTCAGCGAAGATTATCTCACAAGAATCTTCCATAAAGAAATCGGTCTGAGCCTTTGGGAGTACCTGAACCGCTATCGAATCTATATCGCAACGAAAATGCTCCTTGAAACCAACGATACAATCTACGAGATTGCTGAAAATTCCGGTTTCCAGGATCAGGCATACTTCTGCAGGGTCTTCAAAAAGATTTACGGTATTCCGCCAGGAAAAATTCGGTCAAAATAATTTTGGATAGGGTTAATTTGAATTTGACTAAATGGGGCTCTGCGAATAGAATGTAGCATGCGAAAAATTTTATAAAATTATTGTACAAAAAGTGCCTGATAAAGTACGGTTTTGTACAATAAGATATAAGGATTTTTAAAGTATAATTATCGTTCTAAACGGTAAAATAACACATTGAGGTTAGGTATGGACGCAAAAGAAACAACAGTTTTAACTGCACCGAAAAAGGATCTTTGGAAAAATGTAAAAAGACACTTTTCGGTCTATGCGCTTCTTATCATTCCAGTCGTTTACTATGCTATTTTGAAGTATGGTCCGATTGTAAATGGTCAGATTGCATTCAAAAATTTTGAGCCTGTAGACGGCGTTTGGGGAAGTGTTTGGGTAGGTTTTAAAAACTTCAACACATTCATCCATTCGTTCTATTTCGGCGAACTTATGAGAAACACAATCCTTTACAGCTTGGCTAAGCTTTGTGTATCTGTTCCGCTGTCAATTATTTTGTCTGTGGCTTTGTATGAGTGTACGCACAATGTTCTTCGTCGCGTCGTTCAGACTTTGGCTTATTTGCCGCACTTCCTTTCTTGGGTTATCATGTACGGTATTCTTCTTATCTTGTTCGCTAAAGGCGACGGTCTTGTTAACCAGGTAATCGAGAGTGCCGGTGGAGCTTCAAAAGACTTCCTTACAAACACAAGCGTATTCCCAATCATGGTCGTTCTTTCAGACGCATGGAAGGAAATGGGTTGGGCAGCAATCATCTTTATCGCAGCTCTCATGGGTATTGACCCTTCATTGTTCGAGGCTGCAATGGTAGAGGGTGCTTCTGCTGTACAGCGTGTTTGGTATATCACTATTCCTTCAATTAAACCGGTTATCGTTACTGTTGTTCTTCTTAAACTTGGTACCGTTCTTGACGCAGGATTCAACCAGATGTTCATGTTGTATTCTCCGGCTGTTTATCGAGTTGCAGATATCATCGATACATGGGTTTACCGACAGGGTCTTCTTGAATTCCAGTTTGCTCTTGCAACTGCAGTCGGTATCTTCAAAGGTGTAATCGGTATGGTTCTTGTTATGGTTTCTAACAAAGTCGTCAAGAAGCTGACTGAATCATCACTCTTGTAATTCGAGGTAATCTAAAATGGAAAAACCAAAGACAGTAAAATTAACATCAGGTGACCGCGCATTCTACATCGGCGTTAACACATTCCTTATTTTCATCGGTGTTGTAATCGCTATCCCTATCATCAGTACAATTTCTTCTTCTGTAACACCTAACGGTTACATCGGAAGTACATTCGATAAATTCATCCTCATGCCATGGAAGTGGGATGGTTCTGCATACAAGGCTTTGCTTGGAAACAACGGTTTCACCCTTGCTTTCTGGAACTCAATCAAAATCATGCTTTTCGGTGTAGTAACAGCTTTGGCTCTTACTGTTCCAATGGCATATTGTATGTCAGTACAGGATTTGCCAGGACGCAAAATCCTCAACTACTTCGTACTTGTTCCTTATTTGTTCAACATTGGTGTTATCCCAACATTCCTGGTTGTAACAAATCTTCACCTTACTAACCACTTGTGTTCAATCTTCTTGCCAGGTGCAATTGGTACATACAACT
>CAMOEE010000155.1 GCA_946611835.1 uncultured Treponema sp.
ACCTTTTTCCATGTTCTTTGTTCGTTCATTGAACTGCTGACAGAACTGTGGTGCAGAAACACCTTTAGGTCCGAGAGCCGGTCCAATCGGTGGAGCAGGAGTTGCAGCTCCGGCTGGCGCCTGAATTTTGAACACTTCAACAATTTTTTTTGTAGCCATTTTATAGCTCCTTATTTGGTGTGAAAATACAGTCTGAAATTAACCAGACATATTTTCTAGCGGAATGAAGGGGTCCAACGGACTTTCAATCCTCCCAATTTATTTTTTGCCCTGCTGAAATTGTCTCAGCACCTTATAAAAAGATTCCGAACTTAGTTCGGAATGGCAATTTTGACTATTGAACGAGTTTTTCAACCTGAGTAATATCGACTTCGACAGGAGTTGCACGACCGAAAATCTGAACCATTACGCGCATTTTGCTCTTATCCGGGTAGATTTCTTCGACAACACCAGAGAATGAAGCAAAGGGACCTTCGTTAATCTTAACCTGATCACCTTCACTGTAGGCCTGAACGATTCGGGCTGATTTTTCGCCTTTGATATCACCAGACTTCATAAGGATATTGCGAGCTTCGTCAGCAGAAATCGGGCGAGGCCGCTGGTTAGGATTTGTTCCAACAAAGCCTGTAACACCCTGGATACTTCGGATTGAAGAACAGATAGCCTTCCAGCCGATATCCGGCAAATCCATCTCAAGCATGATATAACCGGGAAGAAATTTATTCTTTCGTGATCGTTTTTTACCGTCTTTGATTTCAATAAGTTCTTCGACAGGAACTTTTACATCTGAAACAACAGAAGAATCAATCTCGCCTTCTTCAATTTTTGTGCGGATTGTTCTTTCGATTTTGTTTTCGTAACCAGTGTATGTATGAACGATGTACCAGCCTTTTGCCATACAACGCCCCTACGCCCTGAAAATAAGGCTCATGCCGGCGCTGAAAAGGAAATCAAGAGCGCCAAGGATAATAGCAATGATAATTGTAGAAACAAGAACGACCTTTACAGATGCGACAACATCATCACGGGTTGGCCAGGTAACTTTTTTAAGCTCGGCACCACATTCTTTAAAAAATCCGAAAACTTTTGCCATAATAATCCTCAACAAATAGAAAGACTGCCACAAGACAGCCTTTAACTTAAAATATCAGGCCCGGCAGGACTCGAACCCGCGACACTCGGTTTTGGAGACCGATGCTCTACCAACTGAACTACAGGCCTATTTATATCAAACCGCCGGCAAAGACGGTTTAATTAACATGTTTATAAAAAACTTATTTTGCTTTTGTTTCTTTGTGCAAAATTTCTTTGCGGCAGAACGGGCAATATTTATTCTTTTCGAGTTTGCCCTGAATGTTCTTACGATTTTTTGTAGTTGTGTAATTTTTTCGTTTGCACTCAGTGCACTGCAAAGCGATAATATCGATCGATGTCTTTTTCTTGCTACCCATTTTATTTCTCCTGAAATATTATTGTAAAAAAATTAGGTTAAGCTCCCGAGCGGAATCGGACCGCTGACCTCAGCACTACCAATGCTGTGCTCTACCAACTGAGCTACAAGAGCACAAAAGGATGTGTTCAAGAAATATATATGACAAGGCAAATTATGTCAATAGAACACAAACAGAATTCATAAGAATTGTAGTAATTTTTTTTGAATTGTGCTAGGCTTTCTTTATGTGCATCGACGAACTTGTAGATAAAATTCTGGACTCTTACGAAAAAGACGGCGGCATCAATAAGGCCGGCATCGACAACTTTCCTGTACGGGAAAATGTGGTAGCCGTGCTCCATGACCTCCAGTGCCTCATCTTCCCGGGCTACAGAACTGCGGAAGAACTTGACAGCGTGAATTTGCGCTATGTAACTGGCCAGCGGGTCAACAGAATCATCGCAATGCTCACGAAAGAGATTCAAAAGGCACTCACTTACAAGTCAATTCAGCATGACGAAAATTCACAAATCAAGGAATCGCACTGCTTTGGCCTTGCAGAAAAAACAGCCTTGGCAATGATTGAGGCCCTTCCTGAAATCCGCAGACTCGCCCGTCTTGACGCTATCGCTGCCTTTAACGGAGACCCGGCGGCAAAAAGCGGTGACGAGGTTATCGTCTCTTATCCGGGGCTTGAGGCAATCATAGTTTACAGAATCGCTCACTTCCTGTATGAGTGCGGAGTTCCGGTAATTCCCCGCATTATGAGCGAGCATGTTCACGGAAAAACAGGAATCGACATTCATCCTGGCGCAAAAATCGGCGAGAGCTTCTTTATCGACCACGGAACAGGAGTGGTAATCGGCGAAACCAGCATCATAGGCAATAACGTAAAGATTTATCAGGGCGTGACTTTGGGCGCACTCAGCGTAAAAAAATCACTTCAGAACAAAAAAAGGCACCCTACTATAGAAGACGATGTTACGATTTACGCAAACGCAACGATTTTAGGCGGCGAGACAGTAATCGGCAAAGGCTCGGTTATTGGCGGAAACTCGTGGATTACGGAGTCGATATCAAACGCAAAGGCGTAATTTGGATAAATCAAAAACAAGCTCTCGGCGAGAACACGCCATAAAAGTCGCGGTGAACAAGTTCAAGCGACTTTTTGTCGCAACCTCGCCTACGCTTGTTTTTGGCATTTCCGGACTTTGTCTTTGCGGCTGCAATCTTGGCATAGAAAAAAAACAAGGCTTCCTCGAAGTAACACTTAAAGGAAGCCCTGCCGCCTAGCAAGCTAGGCATCGGAGAGAGTTTATCAGCTTTTTACAAGCTAAAACAAATATAATATTTCCGACCTAAATTGTCAAGAAAATAGTATCCCAAAAACTCCAAAAACTCTAATTTTCATCACTGCCTGTCTTTTTTCGTTTTCATTTTTCTTTTTTTCTACTATCTTTATTAACATGGGACGCAATTTCCGGCGGCTTTTAAGGCCTCTTGATTTCGCAATTCTTTTTATTTTTATTCTCGTCACGGCAGCTTCTTTTCTTTTTTTAAAGACTCATGGGAATCAGGAAGCCCGCCTTGTCATAGAAAGTTCAAAAAAAGAATACATTTACCCGCTCACGAAGAACCGGGAAATCGAAATCGAGGGAGCCTTGGGAAAATCGGTAATTGTGATTCAGGACGGGCGTGCTTATTTTAAGAGCTCTCCTTGCAGCAACAAAACCTGCATTCATATGGGAGCGGTTCAGGAAGAAAATGACTGGGCTGCCTGTCTGCCCAACGATGTTTTTATTCGGGTGGAGTAGTAAGCCACACACAAAAAAGGAGATTGTTTTATGGCAAAAGCTAAAATAAAATCAACTGTCTATAAATGCACGGAATGCGGATACACTCAGCCCCGATGGCTTGGCCGCTGCCCTCAGTGCGGGGAATGGAACACGCTCGAGGAAGCGATTCTTGATCCGAATTCAAATGCGGCGGCTTTCGGCAAGGCTGCCACGGAAAAAATAAAGCCACTGCCCCTTTCTCAGGTTTCGGCTCAGGAAAACAGCCGACTTGTCACTGGAATTCAGGAGTTTGACCGGGTTTTGGGCGGCGGTGCCATGAAAAGGAGCGCAATTCTGATTGGCGGAGAGCCAGGAATCGGAAAATCCACGCTGATGATTCAGGCCTGCGCGGCGATTCACAAAAATTGTGGCGGACGAATCCTGTATGTTTCGGGCGAGGAAAGTGCCGGGCAAATCAAGGGACGCTCTGACAGGCTGGGGCTTACTGCCGATGGAATCGAGATTCTTTGTACGATGAGGCTTGAGGACATAAAAGACGCCCTTCTGGCCCTCAATCCCCTTTTTGTGATTATCGACTCCATTCAGACCGTATATTCGGTTGAGGCAGGAATCGTGCCGGGAACGGTGAATCAGCTTAAATATTGCGCAAACGAGCTGATTGGCTGGGTCAAGGAGAGGGATGCGGTTCTGGTGATGAGCGCTCATGTAACAAAAGAAGGGACTATTGCAGGTCCAAAGAGCCTTGAGCACATGGTCGATACCGTGGTTTCATTCGAACGCAATGACGACGAGGTTCGCTTTCTGAGGGCAATAAAAAACCGTTTCGGAAGCGTGGACGAGCTTGGAATCTTTGCCATGACAGAAAAAGGACTTGAGGGCGTGGGCGACCCCAGCACCATGTTCATAACAAAGCGGGAGGGGGCTATTCCTTCGGGAATTGCAAATTCCTGCGTTTTTGAGGGAAGCCGGGCTTTTCTTGTGGAGATTCAGGCGCTTACGGTTCCGGCAAAAGCCAGCATAAGCCGGGTTTATTCCGAAAAAATTGACTCGAACAGGGTTGCCCGTGTTGCCGCCGTCCTTGAAAAAAAGACCCGCCTCAAATTTTCTGACCAGGATTTGTATGTGAATGTGGCAGGCGGCGTTAAGCTGACTGAAAGTGCCATCGATGCCGCTCTTGCCGCAGCCTTGTATTCGGCAAGAACGGACATTCCGCTTTCGGAAAGCAATGTGATTCTGGGAGAGATGAGCCTTGCGGGTGAAATCCGCCCTGTTCCGAGGTTAAAGCAGCGAATCAAAACGGCGAGAGACCTGGGCTTTAACCAGATTGCCGCCCCGGAAAAGGAAGAAGGCGCTCAAAAAATCAGCAATGTAAGCGAACTTGTAAAAAGGGTCTTCGGGGAGCACTAGCGGGCTAGGGATTGTAGCCCCGAAGTAGCCGCAGGCTATGAGCGTGAGCGAAGGGCGGAAAGCCCGGCCTGCCGACAGGCAGGCAGCCCCCGGCTGTTAACTTTTCATCTTCTTCTGTTTCTATTGACCGAAGCAGAGAATGTTCTTACAATGTTGTTACTATGGATAGCAACGGAGCCTTGGAAAAACTTTTAAAATCTTTTGAGAGTTATTACAACATAAATACCTCGGAAGTTGAGGCTCCTTTTGCCGCCGAAGCTATTTTCAATTCCCACAACGAACAGTATTTTCTTGTTCATGCCGCAAAGCTTGCGGACATCGATTCAAACGAGTTTGTTTTCTTTTATTCCCACCATAACCATAAGCCGGACTCTTGCGATGAGGCTCTTTCAGCCGAAAAAGTCTCGGAAGTGACCCGAATCGCATGGGAGCGGGGGCTTTCAAGAGTCAATCCTTATTACGGACACCGCAATTCTGATGTCACGGTAATCTTTCTTTCCGATAAAATTTCCGACGAATCCTTCAAAAAAATCAAAAAGCTTAATCTTTACAAATCATATAAATTCGGTCTTTATGGCTGGTCTGGTTTCAGGGCATTAGCTTACGAAACTTCGACAGGTCGTGCCGTGACAAACCGCCGTGGCTCAGACTTGAAAAAGCTAGTGGCTTCGCTATAAAAAAAGTTTCCGCTTCCGCAGTGGAAAAAGGAGTTAAAAAAATGACAGCATTACTTATCATTATTGCTGCAATCGCTTTGCTCTTATGTGGCTATGTTTTCTATGGCTCATGGCTTGCAAAGCAGTGGGGTATCGACCCGTCTCGAAAAACACCTGCTGTAGAAATGGCAGATGGTGTTGATTATGTTACCGCAAAACCTGCCGTTTTGATGGGACACCACTTTTCTTCAATCGCTGGTGCAGGCCCGATTAACGGCCCGATTCTTGCTGCAGTTTTCGGCTGGGTTCCGGTCTTCTTGTGGTGTGTAATCGGCGGTATTTTCTTCGGCGGCTTGCAGGACTTTGGTTCGCTTTTCGCTTCTGCCCGAAATGAGGGAAAATCTGTGGGTGAAATCATCAAGGCTTCAATGGGAAAGACTTCAAAGAGGCTTTTCATTATTTTCGCACTTCTCGTTTTGATTCTGGTTATCGCTTCATTCGTAAATGTCGTTGCAGGAACATTCCTTACAAAGCCGGATGCTGCCGGAAATATGGTCACGGGCTTCGTGACAAAGGCTCAGGGGCTCACAAACAACCAGACAACGGCTATCATCTCTGTTTTGTTCATCTTCCTTGCTATCGCTTACGGTGTCCTCACAAACCGCTTCGGCGTTAAGACTTTGCCGGCAACCCTCATCGGAATCGTCGCAATCGCAGGAATCATCGTTCTTGGTTTGAACGTTGGTTTTGCTCTCAGCCG
>CAMOEE010000156.1 GCA_946611835.1 uncultured Treponema sp.
TGCCGGATTGCGTCTGCATTGCAGGCGGGCCCGAAGTTACTGCGGATCCGCTTTCTTTCCACAGCTTTGATTTTATGATTGCAGGTCAGGGCGAGCGGGCCATGGTGGATCTTTTGAACCGACAATCCCTCCATGGATTGTCGGATTCAAAAGAGAATTTTCCTACGGAAAATTCTCTCTCAAATCAAACTCCACATCCTGTGGAGCAAAAGGGTTTTGCTTTTGGGGTGCAGGGTGTTTATCGAAACGAAAATAAAGCTTCTGCGGGGCAATCAAATCCTATCATTCGGGCTTGTCCCCTTCCGCCTGACATGACGGCTTCTCCTTATCTTGACGGAACGCTTGATGTGGCAAAATACGGCGGCGCCCTCTGGGAACTTGCGCGAGGCTGCCCTTTCAAATGCTCTTACTGCTACGAGTCAAAAGGCGAAAAGAAAATCGCTTACTTTCCCATGGAGCGGCTTGAAAAGGAAATTGAACTTTTTGCAAAAAAGAATATCTCCCAGGTTTTCGTTCTTGACCCCACATACAATGCGAGCAAAGAGCGGGCAATCAAAATGCTCAAAATCATCGAGAAAAAGGCTCCGGGAATGTTCTTTTATTTTGAAGCCCGGGCGGAATTCATCGACAGGGAACTGGCCCGTGCCTTTGCCCGAATTCCCTGCTGCCTTCAGATTGGCCTGCAAAGCGCAAATCCCGAAGTGCTGAAAAATGTTCACCGAACTCTGGACAAAAAGAAATTTGAGAAAAACATCGGCTTTTTGAACGAGGAAGGAGTCACTTTTGGCTTCGATTTGATTTACGGTCTTCCAGGCGACAATTTCGCGGGCTTCTGCCAGAGCATCGACTTTGCGCTGGGCCTTTATCCCAACAATCTTGAGCTTTTCTGCCTGAGCGTTCTTCCGGGAACGGACTTGCACGATGCGGCACAAGGTTTTGGCCTTGAATGGGAAAGCCAGCCGCCTTATCATGTTTTGCGCACGCCTCAATTCGGCGAAAAAGACCTTGCAAAGGCCGAAAAACTGTCACTGGCGACCAATCTCTTTTACACGAAAGGCCGGGCTGTGGCCTGGTTCAATTCGGTTTTGTATGTTCTACGAGAAAAACCGAGCGAGTTTTTGAAAAGTTTTGTGGAGTTTTTAAATTTGGGCGCAGATTTATCGTCTACCGCTGTTCCGCACTTCGCTAACGCTCATTCGCCGACAAGCGGCGAACGCCAGAGGCGGTGCTCCATAGCGGGCGCGCATTTTTCGCCAGAATTCAAGCAAAATCTTACTTCAACAGGCTCAATCCGTGACTGGTCAGCTGAGAAAAATTCAACTCAAATAGAAGAATTGCAAATTACTTTTGTTCAGAAGCGCTTCCAGGAAAAGCACAAAGAACGATTCCTGCCCGCCGCAGAAGATTTAATCCGAATGCACGCCGCTTTGGGACGCTGTACATTCGACGGCACAGAGTCCACTTTCACAACCCACTACCACCCCGATGATGTTATGAGCGAATACGGCACGGATATTGAGTTTTTCACTGAGAATTGTGGGAAACAAAAATGTAAAGTCAAAGTGTTTTTAGGAAAAAATGGCGTAGATTGGAAAACGGTTTAATCTATTCCAGATTTAAAAATGCATTCCTGCAGAAGCGGCGAACTGCCAGTAATTTTTGGTTACATTGTATGAAAGACCTGCAGCAACGGCCGGGAAAGCGATTTTTGCAAGATAAACTCGAAGTCCGCCGTTAGGGCCGTGCATAAATTCATTGTCCCCGGCTGAATTTGTACTTTTGAAATCCTGCGTATAGACGACCTGATAATCTGAATAAGCTGAAAGCATCCCCCAGCTGAATTTTGCAAGCGCAAACTCCAGTCCGGCATTTGCACCGATAATCTTCTCTGTTATGAAATTGCCTGGTAAAATCGTGACGGAACCGGCCTCCCGGTCAGCAAAGGAATAAATGAGATTGTTGATACCGTAGGAACCGGAAATGTGCTGATACATTCGGAGTTTTGGAGTGAAAATCGGGTGCTCTTCACCAATCGAGAATGAAAATGTCATTGGGAATCGCTGGTCAGAGTCAGAAGAATTGGTCAAGGCAAAGACTGATGAAAGGGAGACCGAATTTGCCGACATGAAAACGCCGTTCCAGTCTGAATCAGCATATTCTAAACTGAGGGAGATTGAGCCATATCTGATAGACTCAGGCGAAAGTCCTGTATAATCATCGTGATCATCTGCGCTGAAATATCTGAATGTGTATCCGTTCTTGAAAGTCAGGTCATCGTTGATTTTTTCGCTTAGGGAGACACCCGTTCCGAATGCGAATGCATCATAACGAAGGACGGTTTTGTTTTCGGCATTCACGACTTTTGGCGTACTGCTGGCAATCTGTGCGAAAATCGAGACGCCGGGAATTCCGCCTCCCATTGAAGGTTTCTGGAAAGCTACGATTCCGCTCTTGGAATTTTCTGAAAAGAAGGCTCCTCCCATGAACATATGCTGACGGCCAAAGAGATTTGCATCAAAAACAACGCCACCAAACATGAAGCCCGTGCTGTTCGAATACATTGCGAAAGGCATGGGAATAAAGGAGATTTTTTCTTTTACAGAGACATCGATTTCGGCTTCGGTGTCGGAAATCTGTTTTGTGGATACTTTTATTTCGTCAAAAAGACCGATAAGCTGTATCTGAGTTTCAAGTTCGTGGATGTCTGTTTCGCCGATTGGCTTTCCTTTGAACGCCTTGACCCTGGCCTGCATGTATGAGTCTTTTGTGCGTTTAAGGCCTATAAAATTGATTTTTGTGATGACCAGATTCTTGTCCAGTTCAGGAGAAGCTTCCTGTCCCGCTGATTCTGTAACTTCTGTTTTTGAAGATTCCGGCTCTTTTGCCGACTCTGTTTCCTGTGCCCAAATTGAAAATACTAAGGAAAATACGATAATAAAGCTTGTTATTTTTCTCATAATCTCTGAATTGTATTGGAATTAGCTGATTTTCACAATAACAGAAAAATGCTAGAATCATAGAATGAAAAAGATTCTTCTATATTTAATTCCATTTTTTCTGCTGATTTCTTGTGCCTCTTCACGCTTTGAATCAGAATTTTCTCCTGTTTATGTAACAAACACCTCAAAATATGCTATTTTGCCCACCACTTCAATGAACGGCACGGTGGATTCCCTTCAAAAGATGACGGCAAATTTCGGGAAGGATAATTCATTCGATTTTGATGTCTATGTAATATCAGATTCAAGCCAGCTTTCAATGACGATTCTAAACGAATTCGGCACGACTATGGCAAGTCTTTTTTATGACGGCCTTTCCCTTGATTTTGACTCAGTTATTTTCCCAAAACAACTCAAGGCTGAGTACATCGTTGCTGATTTTCAGTTCTGTCTTTACAATGTCGATGACTTAAAGCCCGCCCTCGAAAAAATCGGCGTAAATCTTGAAGTTACTTCTGAGCCGGCCGGCGATGAAATTGCAGAAGTCCGCACTTTGAGCAAAAAAGGAAAGGTCATTTCAAAGATTACGAAAACAGCCCTCTCAATCAAATACGAAAATTTCCTCCGCGGCTACAGCTACATTCTCAGCGAGGTCGAGCAATGAGCGGGCAAAACATATATCTCTCAAAGCCAGGTTTTATTTGTGCTGCCGGGGATTCAAGTGACACGGACACATTCATCAAAAATCTTTCTTCAGGCAATCGGGATGGAATCAAAAAAGTTGACTGTGGTCTTGTCGGTGAAGAAGGCGTAAAGTCTTTTTATGTCGGAAAGATTGATGACTCAAAACTGAAAGCAACCGGTGACAAATTCGACATGCGTGTCCTGCAGATTCTCGATTTTGCCCTCAACTCAATCGAAGGAAGCGTAAAAAAAGCAATCTCAAAATACGGGAAAGACCGGGTGGGAGTTTGCATCGGCTCCTGCGATAACGGAAGCTACCTTTCTTTTAAGGCTCACAAATCTTTCTTTGAAACCGGCTCATTTCCTGCTGATTACGACTTAAAGGCACAGGGAGCCGACTATCCCGCCACATTCACGAAAAACAAATTCGGTACGGGCGGAATCTGCCTTGCCTTTTCCACGGCCTGCTCTTCAAGCGCAAGCGCAATCGTAAAGGCAAAGGAACTGATTCAGGCTGGAATCTGCGATGCCGTAATTGCCGGCGGAGTTGATGTTGCCAGCGACACTGTTTTGCTGGGCTTTGACAGCCTTGAAGCAATCGACCACGAAAAAACAAATCCTTTCTCAAAAAACAGGAAGGGAATCAACATCGGTGAAGGTGCAGGCGTTTTCCTCCTTTCAAAAGATGATTTGGACGGAACAGGAATCGTGCTTGCAGGATGCGGTGAAAGCTCGGACGCAAACCATTTGACAGCCCCTCTCGCCGACGGAAGCGGAGCCGAACAGGCAATGAAAGCCGCCCTGAATGACGCAAAACTCACCCCCGCCGATATCGATTACATAAACCTCCATGGAACCGGCACACACCTGAACGACAGCATGGAAGCACGGGGAATAGAGCGCGTTTTCGGAGCTTCGGGCGGCAAGAGCCAGAGCCTTCCATGCAGCTCAACAAAACCCATGACGGGCCACACTCTGGGAGCCGCCGCCAGTCTGGAACTTGCGGCCTGTTTCTACGCCATTCAGTCACAGAAATTGCCGGCTCATGTCTGGGATGGAGTTCAGGACGAAGAAATGCCAAAACTCAATCTAGTTTCGCCTTCTTCAGCCCGGCAGACCGAATCTGCTAAAGACTGTAGCAGGCAAATCCGTACCTGTATGAGCAATTCATACGCATTCGGCGGCTGCAACGCAAGCTTAATCATAAGGAAAATAAAATGACCATAGAGCACGAAGAACTTTCAACTCTCGTTCCGCACAGGGGCAAGATGTTCATAATCGACAGAATAACAGACGCAAAAGCTGATGAATGGATTATCGAAAGCGAGACAAAAATCACCGAAGATTTTATGTTTTACGACAAAAACGCTGGCGGAGTCCCGAATTACGCCTGTTTTGAGATTATCGCACAGACTGTCGCCGCTCTCACAGGTCTTTATGCCCGTGAAAACAATCTTCCGCCGAACATAGGCTTCATTCTGAGCGTCACGAACCTGCATTTTGACTTTGACCTGATAAAACCTGGCGAAACCGTAAAAGTCAAAGCATTCAGGGATGCAGTCGTTGAGAACATGCATTCATTCCGGGCAGATGTTTATCTGAAGGAAAAGCCGGCTGGCGGCGGAAAACTCACCGTAATGGAAGCAAAAGAGACATGATGCAAAAACTTCTTTCACGAGAGCAAATCATTGAGGTCTTCACACGCTTTAAGGCGCAGAATCCAAATCCAAAATCAGAGCTGGAATACAGCACGCCTTTCACGCTTCTGGTAGCAGTCGTGCTTTCTGCCCAGGCCACGGACAAGAGCGTAAATATTGCTACCCGCGAGCTTTACAAGGTGGCAGACACAGCTCAAAAAATTCTTGCTTTGGGCGAAGAAGGCCTTATCCCTTACATAAAATCAATCGGCCTTTACAAATCCAAGGCAAAACACATAATTGCCCTTTGCGAAAAACTGATTTCTGATTTCGATGGCCAGGTTCCCCATGACAGGGAAAAGCTTATGTCTCTCAGCGGAGTCGGGCGAAAGACAGCGAATGTCGTCCTCAATGTCATCTGGGGTGAGCATACAATGCCCGTAGACACTCACCTGCTTAGAGTCGCGCCCAAAACAGGCCTGGCCCAGGGCGACACTCCCGAAAAAGTCGAAAAATCTTTGCTGGAACGCATTCCCGACGAGTTCATGGAGCACGCCCACCACTGGCTGATTTTGCACGGCCGCTATGTCTGCACGGCACGAAATCCCAAATGTGAAAATTGTCTTATAAATGATTTGTGCAAACATAATGATTTGTGATACATTAAGATACATTAAATAAAAGAATACGAGGCCGCTAATGCGGGCTTTATAAAGGAGTTTTTTATGAATGAAATGGCTGGTGGCGCAATGAATGTTGCCAACGAAACTGTTAATC
>CAMOEE010000157.1 GCA_946611835.1 uncultured Treponema sp.
AGCGGCGGATTGAAAGCGTGCTCCGTTTTGAGCGTGACTGGCTCCGTCGTGGTCCCTGTGCCCGTGGAACAAAGGCAAAGGCCAGGATTCAGCGTGACATGCAGCTCATAAACCGGGAAAAGTTCGCTAAGGACAAGGGCTTTCAGTTTGAGGTTGCGGGCCGTCGCCTTGGCGGAAAGATTCTTGAGTTGCACGGAATCTCAAAAAATTTCTTAAAGACTTCGGACAATGCGCCTGTCATCCGGGATTTTTCCTACACATTCAGTAAAGGGGAAAAAATCGGCATTTTCGGCGGGAATGGAAGCGGCAAGTCCACACTTTTGAACATTATAACAGGCAATTTGCAGCCGGACTCAGGCGAAGTTATAAAGGGCGAGAATACATTTTTCGGCTACTACCAGCAGAATCCGGTTTTCAAAGACTTGAGCATGACCGTGCTTGACTATATCAAGGAAGCCGCTGATGTGGTTGAGATGAATGACGGCCGCACACTTTCCGCAAGTCTTTTTTTAAAGCAGTTTGGCTTTGAGGGGAAAATCCAGCATTCCATGCTCTCGACTTTGAGCGGCGGTGAGCGAAAACGGGTCTTTCTTGTTCGCCTTTTGATTTCAAATCCCAACTTTTTGATTCTCGACGAGCCGACCAACGACTTTGACATTTTCACCATGAATATCCTCGAAGAATTCCTGCTTGGCTATAAGGGCTGCCTACTCATCGTTAGTCACGACCGATACTTTATGGACAAAATCGCCGACACAATGTTCATTATGGAAGATGACGGCGGAATTTCAGGCTTTGTTGGCAAATGCTCGGAATACATTGAATATCTGGAAGAGAAAGTTAGGAGTGAGGAGTTAGGAACTAGGAGTAATTCTTCTGAGAATAATACCAAGATAACGAACGGTAGTTCTAAAAAGGGGGATTTTAAGGTAGGGAGCGACGGCAAAGCCGGCAAAACCTGTGAGACAGGTTTTGAGCGAGTCTCGGTGAAGGCTGTGCCTGAACCGTGTCTTTTGAACGGGGCGTTGCGGGGTGTCCCCGCAGAGGGGGTAGCGGAAAGCGGGAGTGCAACGGACGCTTGTAGCGAGGGGGAGACTTCCCCCATAAAAGCAGTAAAACCCCGCAGAAAGACCTTCAAAGAGCAGAAAGAATTCGAGAATCTTGAAGCAGAAATCATGGAACTTGAGGAACGAAAATCCGTCCTTGAAAGCGAAATGACTTCTTCGGATTATTCAGTCGTTCAAAAAGCGGGTGAAGAATACAAGACCGTGGAGGCAAAACTTACGGCCGATTATGCACGCTGGGAGATACTGGC
Organism: uncultured Treponema sp.; assembly: GCA_946611835.1. Taxonomy (GTDB): domain Bacteria; phylum Spirochaetota; class Spirochaetia; order Treponematales; family Treponemataceae; genus Treponema_D. The sequence continues at coordinate 1,316 of CAMOEE010000157.1, forward strand.
AGAGCTGGGGTGAAAATAAGAGGACTCCCAAATTCCCCATAAGTTTTCTAAAATTATCTTTAAAGTTTGAGAAAGCTGTGATAAAATGATATCCTATGGATTCTATTCGGGTTTCTGCGGGAAAGGCTGTTCGCTTGGGAACTAAAGTTACGGCGGATGGAGTTTACTTTACCGTTTTCAGCAGAAATGCAAAAAAAATTTTTCTCGATTTGTATGCTTCTCCAGAGGATGCAGTTCCTTATCATACTATTGAATTAAATCCGGAGACCAATAAAACTGGTGACCAGTGGCATGTATTTGTTGAGGGCTTAAAAGCGGGTGATTTGTATCTTTACCGGGTTGACGGACCTTTTGCCCCCAGTAAAGGACATCGTTTTGATAAGACTCAGCCACTTTTTGACCCAAGGGCAAAGGCTTTTTCTGAAGGGACAGTCTTCAAGTATATGACCCACAGCGAAGACAAGCTTATGGACCGTTTTCCAAAGTGTGTCATAGTTGATGACGAAGATTATGACTGGGAAGATGATAAGCCGCTTGAGATTCCGCTCGAAAAATCTATCATCTACGAAATGCATGTTAAGGGCTTTACGGCTTCTCCTACTTCTGGGGTCGAACATCCCGGAACATATCGGGGTGTAATCGAAAAAATTCCTTATCTTCAGTCTCTCGGAATTTCAGCGGTTGAGCTTTTGCCGGTTATGGAATTCGATGAATACGAGAATTCAAACATAAATCCCCGTACAGGTACCCGCCTTAAAAATTTCTGGGGATACAGCACTATCGGTTTTTTTGCTCCAAAATGTTCTTATTCCAGCGACAGAAGGCCCGGTGCCTGTGTACGAGAGTTCAGGGACATGGTCAAGGCCCTTCACAATGCGGGAATCGAGGTTCTTCTTGATGTTGTTTTTAACCACACTGCCGAGGGCAACGAAAACGGAGTCTCGCTCAATTTCCGGGGTTTTGACAATAAAATTTTCTATCACCTGGTTCCAGACCACAAAGAATATTACATGAATTACTCTGGCTGCGGAAATGCGGTGAATGCCAATCATCCGGTCGTGCAGGATTTTATCATCGACTGTCTGCATTACTGGGTTCTTGAGATGCATGTTGACGGCTTCCGTTTTGACCTGGCCAGCGAACTTACCCGAGACGAAAAGGGCTGCCCTTCGGATATTGCTCCCCTAACAAAGCGAATTTCAGAAGATTCAATTTTGCGAAAGACGAAAATTATTGCAGAACCCTGGGATTGTGCCGGGGCATATCAAATCGGTAACTTTCCTGGCGGGCGATGGTGTGAATGGAATGACCACTACCGGGACGGTATCCGCCGTTTTATCCGTGGTGATGAATATATTGCCAATGAAGCTGCCACGCGAATCGCCGGTTCTAACGATCTTTATGCTCTAAGCGGTCGGGGACCAATCAATTCAATCAATTTTGTAACGGCTCATGATGGCTTTACCATGAACGACCTTGTTACTTACAACTACAAGCATAACGAGGAGAACGGCGAAGAAAACCGTGATGGAAGCGACAACAACCTTAGCTACAATCATGGATTTGAGGGGCCGACGGTAAACCCAAAAATTGAGACTATCCGTGCGCAGAAGGTTCGTAATTTCTTTACAACCCTCATGCTTTCGCAGGGTGTTCCAATGTTCGTTTCGGGCGACGAGGTAAGACGCACTCAGGGCGGGAACAACAACGCCTACTGTCAGGACAACGAGATTTCCTGGTTTAACTGGGATGATGTAAATAATAATGTCCAAATGCTTGATTTTGTGCAGAATCTTATTGCCTTGCGTAACCAGCACCCGGTTTTTCATCGCAGGTATTTCTTCGGCGGGGCCGCAACCTGCATTTTTAATGAGCCGCCAGACATTTCATGGTTTAATTATGACGGAACTGTCCCCGACTGGAAGAAAATGAACCGATATCTGGCCTTCAGGCTTGGGGGAAAGGTCTCGGATTTACCCAGTGACGACAATGATTTCTTTGTCGCCATGAACATGGATATTCATGATGTGACGATTACGATACCAAAACCTTCAAGCGGTCGAAGGTGGTTCCGTACAATCGATACTTCAATCAACAACCGAACGAGCATTTTGCTTGGCGGTCAGGAAGAAAACTTAAATTCCCAGGAGCATTATGTCGTTATGGCAAACAGCATTCTGGTTTTAATAAGCAAATAAAACGGTCGCTGCAAGACCGAAAAGGAGAACACAGATGAAATTTGATGCAGAGAAATTCAGGGAGAATCTTTCCGCTCGTCTTCGCCGACAGTACGGAAAGGACATTTCTCAGGCAAACAGCCATGATTTGTTTGACGCAGTTTCGGCTTCAGTTCAAGAGTTGATTATGCCGGCTTGGATGGCGACCCGAAATCAGTACGAAAAAAAGCCTACAAAGCAGCTTTTCTATCTTTCAGCAGAATTCCTGATGGGACGAGCTTTGAGCAACAACCTCATCAACCTCGGAATCAAAGATGAGGTCAAAAAAGTTCTTGCAGACATGAACATCAACTACAATCTTGTTGAGGACGAGGAGCCTGACGCAGGTTTGGGTAACGGTGGCCTTGGACGATTGGCCGCATGTTTCCTTGATTCTCTTGCTACTCTGGATTATCCGGGACACGGATACGGAATCCGCTATCAGTACGGAATGTTCGAGCAGCGAATTGAGAACGGCTATCAGGTTGAATATCCTGATAACTGGCTCAAACACCGCGATCCATGGGAAATCAAACGCTCTGACCTTGCTGTTACCGTAAAATTCGGTGGCGAAATCAAATACGGAAAGACTCCAGACGGACAGGACCGCTTCTATATTGAGAATGCAGAGGAAGTTACGGCTACACCTTATGACCTTGCAATCGTTGGTTACGATACGAACACGGTCAATACTCTCCGACTCTGGCAGGCTTCTAGCCCGGATGGTTTCGATCTTCAGCTTTTCAACGACATGAAATACAACGAGGCCGTTGTCCGCCAGAACAGTGCTGAGAATGTAACACGAGTTCTTTATCCTAACGATAATGGTCCTCAGGGAAAAGTTCTCCGACTCAAGCAGCAGTATTTCTTCTGCTCTGCTTCATTGCAGGATTTGGTTCACCGCTTTGTGAACAACTATGGCACAGACTTCTCAAAATTCCCGAATTTGCACATAATCCAGCTCAATGATACGCACCCGGTTGTCGCTATTCCTGAGCTTATGCGAATCTTGCTTGATGAATACGGTGTCGGCTGGAATGATGCATGGGCTATCGTTCAGAAAACTTTTGCCTACACAAACCACACAATCCTTGCAGAGGCTCTCGAAAAATGGGATATTTCAATCTTCCAGAATTTGCTCCCGCGAATCTACCAGATTGTTGAGGAAATTAACCGCCGCTTCATGATTGAGCTTCGTGCAAAATATCCTACTGACTACGAAAAACAGAACCATATGTCAATCATCCATAATGGAAGGGTTTACATGGCCTGGCTTGCAATTCATGCAGGATTCAGTGTAAACGGTGTTGCGGCCCTTCACACAGAGCTTCTTAAGAATCAGGAACTTAAAGAATGGTATGCCCTTTATCCGAAGAAATTCAACAACAAGACGAACGGTATCACTCAGCGACGATGGCTTTTGAACGCTAATCCGGAGCTGTCAGAATTCATTACAAAGCGGATTGGCCATGGCTGGGAAAAGGATCTTACAAAGCTCAAGGAACTTGAAAAATTTGCTGATGATGACGCATCACTCGAAGAACTCATTCAGATTAAGCGTCATAACAAAGAGGCTCTGGTCGATTACCTCAAACACAAGCAGAACGAATTCCTTGATCCGGATTCAATTTTTGATGTTCAGGTTAAACGACTTCATGAGTACAAGAGACAGCTTCTTAACGTCCTTCACATCATGCATCTCTACAACCGAATCCTTGAGGATCCGACATACAACGCACCAAACCGCACATTCATTTTTGGTGCTAAATCGGCTTCTGGTTACCGCCGGGCAAAGTCAATCATCAAGTTGATTAACACAGTTGCTGAGCGGGTTAACAATGACCGCCGAATCGGTGGAAAGCTCCGTGTCGTCTTCATCGAGAACTACCGTGTTTCAGTCGCTGAGAAGATTTTCCCTGCAGCAGATGTTTCTGAGCAGATTTCTACAGCCGGAAAAGAAGCTTCTGGTACATCTAACATGAAGTTCATGGTAAACGGAGCCCTTACAATCGGAACCCTCGACGGTGCTAACATTGAGATTTTCGAAGACGCCGGTAAGGAAAATGGATTCGTATTCGGTCTTACTACTGAAGAAATCCTTAAAATGGAAGAAGAGCATTCTTACAATCCGCAGCAGTATCTGGAGCGAAATCCACGGCTCGAAAAAGTCGTTGAGCAGCTTGTTGACGGAACATACGATCCTACCCGGCAGATTTTCAAAGAACTTCACGATTCTTTGGTCTATGGTGTTGAAGGTCAGCGTCCGGATGTGTATTATGTCCTCGCAGATTTCGACAAATACTGTAAGGCACAGGAAGAAGTCGCAAAAGCTTATGCCGACAAAAAAGGCTGGGCAAGAAAGGCTCTCATCAACATCGCTAATTCCGGCAAGTTCTCAAGTGACCGCACGATTGAAGAATATGTGCGCGACATCTGGCACCTGAAGAAAGTTGTTGTTGAGGACAGCGAGATTAAAAACGCATAA
>CAMOEE010000158.1 GCA_946611835.1 uncultured Treponema sp.
AAGAGATAAGGCCTTAATAGCAGAGATTTTTCGCTTGCCGTTTTTGAAAAAAAATTGCTTTTTCAAAATTCCCGTGATATAATTATTTCTTGTGAGAAAGAGTCTTTCAATAAGCGCCTTAGTTGTTATTTTTGTCGCGGAGCTGTCAGGTATTTTGGGGATTATCTATCTCCGTCATAGCATGGATGAACAGACGAAGCTGTTTAACTCCATGGTAGAGCAGGTTTTTAATGCCGAAAATGATGTCGAGAAAATCAGAAGTCATCTGTACAAATATGAAAATTACATGTCTTCCATCATTACTTCTTTCAGAATTGATAATAATGCTGTTCTGCAGGTCCTTAATGACACTGAGCTCGAGATTCGAAATCAGCTTGTGATACATTCCGAAATCATGAAAAAGATGGAATTCGGCTCTGAGAAGGAGCGGCTCTTCCGCAGCGTTAACGATGATGTCCTCAGATACCTGAATTTCAATGTCGTCCTGCTTTCCATGTATGACACCGAAAGCAAGGAGGCTCTTTCCCAATACACCGAAAGATTTATTATGCCTCTTGTTGAGAATGTCAATCACAGCATAGATTCCCTGTCAAAAATCCTCAAAGTTTATATAAGCAAGCAGAAAATAGCTGTTCAGGCTGATTTGCGTGAGTCACGAATCGCTTCTGTTGTCGTACTGGTCGTGATTATTTTTTCTGTAATCGTCAGCATAATTTACAGCCACCGTGTCCTTAAGGAACTTGAGGAAAAGAATCGCTTCTTCATGCGTAAGTCTGAGGCAAGCGAAATGCGAATCTCAGAAATTCAGTACAACACTATCGTAGGTATCTCGGATCTTGTTGAGAGCCGCAGCGGTGAGACAGGGCAGCATGTAAAGCGAACCAGCCATCTTGTGAACATGATTCTTCTTCAGGCAAAAAAGAAGGGAAAGTGGGCCGATATTCTCACTGATTCTTTCATCGAAAATGTGACCCGGGCGGCTCCAATGCATGATTTGGGAAAGATTGTTATTCCGGACGCAATACTGAACAAGCCTGGAAAATTAACGGACGAAGAATTTGAGATTATGAAGAGCCATGCCGAGGCAGGCGGGAAAATCGTGCATGATATTATAGGCGGTGTCGCAGAAAAGGATTATGTTGACATTGCCTCGGACATTGCAAGTTTCCATCACGAAAAGTGGAACGGAAAGGGCTATCCGACCGGCAAGAAGGGAAATGAGATTCCTCTTTGCGCAAGGATTATGGCTGTTGCCGATGTGTTTGATGCCCTTGTTTCTGAGCGCTGCTACAAAAAGCCGATGAGCTATGACGATGCCTTCGCGCTGATTGAGCGTGAAGCAGGCCAGCATTTTGACCCTGATGTTGTGGAATTATTTCTTGAGCTAAAGGATAGGATTTATGCGGAAAAATAAGCTCTTTTCTTTTATTTTTGTTCTCTTCTCCCTGATTTGCCTGCTGTTTTTTCCGGCCTGCTCTAACTTTGGCAGCAAAAAGGTCTCAACTGTCAGATTCTCCTGGTGGGGAAGCCAGACTCGACATGAATATACCCTGGACGGACTCAAGCAGTTCGAGGCGCTTAATCCTTCAATAAAAGTCCTCCCCGAATACGATACCTGGGTAAGCTACGAGAAGAATTTTGGTGACATGATTTTATCGGGGAAATGTGCTGACGTCATGCAGATAAATTTTGACTGGCTCATGAAGTATTCTCCTGACGGCTCGGCCTTTTACGACCTCAGCAAGCTCTCTGATTATATAGACCTTTACAATTTCACCCTTGATGATCTTGCATATGGTAGTGTCAATGGAAAACTGAATGCGATTCCGATTTCCTTTAATACCGCCCTCCCTGTTTATGATAAAAAAATTCTTGACCAGAACGGACTCAAGATTCCTTCGACATGGGACGAGCTTTTTATGGTGGCAAAAGTCCTTAATAAGAATGAAATGTCAGTTTTTACGATAAGTACCCGCCACCTTTTTTTCCTGTCGCTTGCCTGGTTCGAGCAGACTTTCTCAAAGAAATTGTTTTCTCAAGACGGTAAGTTGAATATTTCTGAGGCTGAGATAGGTGAAATCTTTGAATTCGTTAGGCGGCTTGTCGATGAAAATGTGGTTTATTCCCCGGCCAATGGCTTCAATCTCAGTGCTGTCAGGGAGAAAAAAGTTGCGGGCGCATTCATGTGGTGCAGCGAGGCTTCACGGGTTCTTGACGAAATCAATTCTCAGAATGGAAACTGTGTCCTTGGAAATTTCATAAATACTCCGGGGGCTAGTGAGTCCGGCTGGTACTTAAAGCCTGCCAGCCTTTATGCTATTAAAGGTGACTGCAAGCATCCGAAAGAGGCCGCAAAACTTGTGAATTATCTTCTCAACAGCGAGGATTTTGCCCTTCTTCAAAAGAATGAGAAAGGCGTTCCCGTGAGTAACCGTGCTTTGACAGCCCTCATGAAAAACAAGCAACTTGAATCCATGCAGTATACGGCCCTTATGAAAATCCGTTTCAACAGTGCGGCTATAAATTTCATGCTTCCTGTCATGGAGGCTCCGTTCGTGATAGATTCTTTCTCTGAAAACGCCTTCGCATACATTGAGGGGAGCAAGAGCAAAAAAGAGGCTGCCGAAGGATTCTTGAAAGGCTTGAAGTGATTTTGACGGGCAGCATGACAGGCAGAGATTTTTCCCTTGCCGTTTTTGAAAAAAAATTTTATCTTTATTATATATGAAAGGTCTTTCACAAAAAGCACAGCGACTTCTTACAGATTATGCCCAGACAGAAGGGCGGAACAGCGGGTTGGGTGAACTTTTACCCGAGCATGTGATTCTTGCCATGCTTAAAGATGCCGACAGCATGGGGTTCAGTGCCCTCAAATCTTTGAACATAAATATACTCTCTTTCCAGCTTCTTTTGGAGCAGTTTCTTTCAGGAATTCAGCGGGTTGCAAATCCGCCCACTTTTTCGGCTCTTCCGCCAAGCAGGCGCTTAAGAACCCTTCTTGATGTATCTGTGATTGAGTCTCGTTCCCTCAGAAGCGAATATGTGGGAACGGAGCATCTTCTTCTTGCGGCAATCCGAGAGGAAAATTCAGCCTCCTACAGATTTTTTGAGCGCTCCTCGATTTCCCTTGATACCGTTAGAAATGTTATCCGTGACTTGACCAGCGAGAATGGTGGCGAGGAAGCGGGCGGCGATAGATCTGAGGCGGAATTCGCAAATGCCCGCAATAACGAGAACCCCAATCAGAAGAAAAAGTCCTTCCTTGCGGAATTCAGCCGTGATTTGACTGACCTTGCCAAAAAAGGCGAGCTTGATCCTGTAATCGGCCGTTCAAGTGAAATTGAGCGGGTAGTGCAGATTTTGAGCCGCCGCACAAAGAACAATCCTATCCTTGTGGGTGAGCCTGGTGTGGGTAAAACTTCGGTTGCCGAGGGGCTTGCTCACAGAATTGCCAGCGGAGAGGTTCCTTACAATCTTTTACAGAAGCGTGTTCTTCTTCTGGACATTACGGCCATGGTCGCAGGCACTAAATATCGCGGTGACTTTGAGGAGCGCATGAAGCGCATGATGAAGGAAGTCAAGGAATCCAAGGACATAATTCTTTTCATCGATGAGCTTCACATGATTATCGGTGCGGGAAGCCCGGACGGAACGATGGACGCAAGCAATATATTAAAGCCGGCCCTTTCCCGTGGGGAGCTTCAGCTTTTGGGAGCCACAACTTACAAAGAATACCGCAAGCACATTGAAAAAGACTCAGCTCTTGCCAGAAGATTTCAGATTGTCAAAATCGAAGAGCCTTCAACCGAGGACACAATCAAGATTCTCAACGGACTCAAAGCAAAATATGAGGAATTCCACAATGTCACTTACGATGAAGGCACAATCGAAGCAATCGTAAAGCTTTCTTCCCGCTATATCCCGGAGAAATTCCAGCCGGACAAGGCCATTGACTTGTTGGACGAGGCCGGAAGCGCAAAGAAAATTGCTTCTGAGTCAAGGCCGACTGAGCTTGCCGAGCTTGAAAAATCAATCGAAGATTTGAGCCACGAAAAGGAACTCCTGGTTCAGAATCAGGATTATGAGCGGGCGGCCCAGATCCGTGACAAAGTTCGTGATTTAAAGCAGAAACTTGACGACTTTAACAATTACTGGAAGAACAACGCAGTCACCGTGCGAAAACATGTAACTGACCGTGACATAGCAAAAATTATCTCCGAGATGACCGGGATCCCGGCCGGGCAGCTTGACTCAAACGAAGCAGGCCGTTTGCTCGACATGGAAAAAGAAATCCACAAGGATGTTATCGGTCAGGACGAGGCTGTAAAATACCTTTCAAGCGCAATCCGCCGAAGCCGTGCCGGGGTTTCTTCACCAAACAGACCTCTTGGCTCCTTCATCTTTTTGGGACCTACGGGCGTGGGAAAAACTCAGCTTGCAAAAGCCATGGCAAAATTCCTCTTTGGCACGGAAGATTCTTTAATCCGAATCGATATGTCAGATTTTATGGAAAAGCATACTTCAAGCCGACTTGTAGGCTCGGCTCCGGGCTATGTCGGCTACGAAGAGGGCGGTATGCTCACAAACAAAGTTTTGCAGAAGCCGTACTCCGTAGTTCTTTTTGACGAAATCGAAAAGGCTCATAATGAAGTCTTCAATCTCCTCTTGCAGATTCTTGAAGAGGGCGAGCTTACGGACAACCTGGGCCACACTGTAAACTTCCGCAATACTGTAATCATCATGACAAGTAACGCCGGTGCCCGTTCAATCACGGCCGATAAAAAACTCGGCTTTGCCCAGCTCGATGACGGATTCTTGCCGCCAGCCGAAATTAAGGCGAACGCAATGGAAGAACTCAAACGAATCATGGCACCTGAGCTTATCAACCGAATCGACGACATCGTGGTCTTCAATCCGTTAAAGCGCGATGAAATCTCAAAAATCCTCGACATCCAGATTGCAGAGCTTGAAAATCGGCTCTCAGAAAAGAACATTCATCTTTCAATAAAGCCAAAAGCCCGTGATTACCTTCTCGACCACGGCTACGAGCCAAGCATGGGGGCACGCCCGATGCGCCGCCTGATTCAAAATGAAATCGAAGACCAGCTTGCAACCCTTATCCTGGGCGGGAAAGTGGGCGAGAGCGGGGAAGTCGAAGTGACTTTTGAGAAAGAAAAGCTCCTTGTGAAGGCAGCCAGGGAAAAACGAAGCCGAGTGCCTGCTGTGCAAACTGAGCCTAAGCTGTAAACCAGTCTTCTACCCGCAAAAATGACTTTTCTCTCATTGGTTCAAAATCCGCAATATTGTGGGTGACAAGAACCATTCCGTTTGAAATCGCCGTTGCTGCGATTTGTGAATCGTAAAATGGGAGAGTGTGTCCTTCCTTTTCGGCATTGGCCTGCATTTCTCCGCAGATTTGGGAAGCAAACTTGTTGTATGAGATGACTTCCGTGTTTGCCTCAAAGTTTTCGATAAAACTCTGAAGAGTGGCTTTTCTTTTTCCTTCTGGCAGTCGTGAAACTCCTCTGGTAAGCTCCTGCCATGTGATTGCAGAAATCGCACATAAATTCTTTCGTGCCTGATAAAATTCTAAGACCTGCGGATTTGGATTTGCCTTAGAAAATTCTGAGACGATATTGGTGTCTAATAAATATGTTTTTTTCATAATTCTTCTCCTTTTATAAAATTAGGCCCACGGGTCTTTTGAATAATCCGGGCATTCCCTTGATGGGGCAAAATCCAATCCTGAATCATCAAGTACATCTGCATTTTCTTTGCGCCACTTTGAAAGCCAGTCTACTTCTTTTGAAGATTTGCTTTCGTATTCCGCATAGCTGATGATTACAGCAACCGGCTTGTCATACCTGGTGAGGGCAATTACTTCGCCTTCTTCTGCGCTTTTGACAAGAGCCGAAAAATTGTTGCGTGCTTCATAAATTGATGTCTTGCACATATATGCCTCCTTTTGAAAGAAGTTTTG
>CAMOEE010000159.1 GCA_946611835.1 uncultured Treponema sp.
CAAAGTGAGGGCAGCGCCCAATGATTGAACAAATTCTGAAAATTCTTTAAGATAGAAACAAGATGAACGATTTAATAACAGATTTTATTGAAAAAAACACTATAGATTCTCTGAAGACTTTACTTGCCTCTTCAGATTCAACAGAAATTACAAATTCGGCGTTGGTCGTCGCAGGGCTTTTCGGCAGCGGCTTCGACATTTCTTCCGACGAAAGCGTCCAAAAGCTGATCAACTCCTTCAAAAAAAATCTTACCCTTCTCATTCAGAAAACCTGGGTTGACCAGTCAGATATCTCCCTCAAAGAAGAAATTCTGGTCAAACTCAAGAAATACTGCAGCTCAGTCGAAGAAGGCAAATGGGCAAAAGCTTTCGCTTCATTCACCAGAATCCTTGACGAAGTGATTTATCTCATGTTCGGCGAAACAGCAAAAACCCCTGACTTTGCAGAATACGCTCTCCGCATTGACCCGGAATTCGGTATTTTCTGGTGGTATGTAAAGAGTCTTCCTTCAAAAAACAGCTGGTCAGACGAAAAGAACAAGGCAGTTATGCTCATCGCAATGTTCTTCCTGGCAAATTACTAAGCTTATGAATATTAACGAAATCTGTGACAAACTCCGGGCCGGGAGCGATACCCTCGCTCTCCAGACGGCGGCTCAGAAGAATATCGCTCTTTCTGCTGTGATATCTTCTATTGAAAGGAACCGCTCCGCAATTCTTGCCGCCAACGGTGAGGATGTTGCTGCCGCACGTGCCAAAGGCATGACCGAAAGCCTTGTTGAGCGCCTTGCCCTCGACGACAAAAAAATCAATTCTATTATCGATTCAATCAAAATAATCATTTCTCAGACAGACCCGATTGGCGAGGAAATTTCCGGCTGGAAAACGCCAGGTGGCATGACAATCAGACAGGTTTGCGTGCCCCTCGGAGTCGTTGCAATCATCTATGAAAGCCGTCCGAATGTCACCGCCGATGCTTTTGCCCTCGCATACAAGAGCGGCAACGCAATTTTGCTCCGCGGCTCATCTTCGGCCCTCAAATCGAACAAAGCGATTGTAAGCGCAATCAAAGAGGGGCTTAAAAGTGACGCAGCCCGGGGCTTCGGCCTTCCGGAAGCGATTGAACTTGCCCCATGCGAAAGCCACGATGAGGTTCAGGAAATTCTCACAGCTGTAGGAAAGGTTGATGCAGCTCTCCCCCGAGGTGGCGCAAAACTGATTAACATGGTCGTTGAAACGGCGAAAGTCCCCGTGATTCAGACCGGAGCCGGTGTCTGTCACCTTTATGTTGACGAGTCAGCAGATTTGAAAATGGCCGAGGAAATCGCCTGGAACGCAAAAACCCAGCGGCCTGGAGCCTGCAACGCAATCGAGTGCATTCTGGTTAACGAAAAAGTTGCAAAAGAATTTCTTCCTAGATTGGCAAAAAGATTTGCAGGTACAGTAGAACTTCGTGCTGATAAAAAAGCGTTTGACATCTTGAATGATAAATCTGTGGAATCTGTGTCATCTGTGGTTTGTAAAATTGTTCCTGCAGAAGAATCTGATTTCGGCTTTGAATTCCTCGATATGATTTGTGCAGTCAAAGTGGTAAGCAGTGTCAGCGAGGCAATTTCTTACATAAACACACACAACACAAAACATTCTGAATGTATCGTCACAGAAAATCGTGCTTCGGCCCGCCTTTTCCAGGCAAAAGTTGATGCGGCCTGCGTTTATGTGAACGCTTCCACACGATTCACCGACGGCGGAGAATTCGGTTTCGGAGCGGAGCTTGGAATCTCAACACAAAAATTGCACGCCCGGGGACCAATGGGAATCAAAGCACTCACGACAACAAAATATCTCATTGACGGTGACGGACAAGTAAGATAAAGTCGTATCAAAAAAGGAAAAAGTTATGACAATCGCAGAAACTCTGGCTCAGGCAAGGAAAATCGTAATAAAAATCGGTTCCAACACTCTCGCAAAGGCTGATGGAACTCAGAATACAGAATTTATGCACTCCTTTGCAAAACAGTGCAAAAATCTTATCGCCAAAGGAAAACAAATCGTAGTCGTTTCTTCGGGAGCACAGGTTTCCGGCGTTTCGACCCTCAAAGAATGGGCACGCAAAAAAGATGTCCATTTCAGGCAGGCACTTTGCGCAATCGGACAGGTTGAGCTTATGGCTCAGTGGCGAAAAGCTTTCGCAGAGCAGGAGCTTCACATCGGTCAGCTTTTGTTCACAAAAGAAGATTTCGAAGACAATCACCGCTCCCTCAACATCCGTAACACACTTTTTACTCTGGTTGACGAGGGCGTCGTTCCAATCATCAACGAAAATGATTCCGTTTCAACCGACGAATTCGCAATCGGTGACAACGACAACCTGAGCGCAATCACCGCAATTTTGTGGAGCGCAGACGCCCTGATTTTGTTCAGCGACATCGAGGGAATTTTTACAGACAATCCAAAAACAAATCCTAAGGCCGAGCTGATTCAAGAAGTCACTTCTATCGATGATTTGCGCAAAAAAATCACAATCGGTGAGACAAATGCCTTTGGAACCGGCGGAATCGAAACCAAAATTCAGGCCGCAGGCAAAAGCACAAAATACGGAATCCCCATGATTCTTGCAAACGGCGGAGAGACAGACATCCTCGACAAGCTGGCAGAAGGAAAAGCCAGGGGAACGCTCTTTTTGGCCCAGGAGTAAACTATGACAAAAATCGCTTTTATCGGAATGGGAAATATGGCCCAGGCTCTTTGTGCCTGTTTCGCAAAATCAAAAAAAATCCTGCCGGGCCAGATGTTCGCTTATGCCCCAAACCAGGAAAAACTTGCACAGAACGCCAGAAAACTCAACTTTGTGCCCTGCAAATCCTTAAAAGAAGCGGTTTCTTCTGCTGACACAGTGATTCTTGCCTGTAAGCCATATCAAATCGAAGGTGTTTTGGGTGAAATCAAAGACGAGCTCAAAAACAAAGCCCTGCTTTCAATCGCACTTGGGTGGAATTTCAAAAAATTTCAGGAATATACAGACAAATCAACCCGAGTTCAGTTCATAATGCCCAACACACCCGCCATGGTTGGTGAGGGCGTATTCCTTTTTGAAAAATCAAATTCACTTAATGAAGACGAGAGAAAAGAATTCATAGATTTGTTTGCATCAATGGGAACTGTCGAGGAACTTCCGGACAATCTCATGGGAATTGGAGGAGCCGTGAGTGGCTGCGGACCTGCTTTCGTTGATTTGTTCATTGAAGCCTATGCCGATGCAGCCGTAAAATACGGAATCCCGCGAAAAACCGCATACAAGCTCGTTAGCCAGACCGTCCTGGGAACAGCAAAACTTCAGCTTATGACAGGCGAACATCCGGGGGTTTTAAAAGACAATGTATGCTCTCCGGCCGGAAGCACCATTCGTGGCGTTACAGCCCTCGAAGAATACGGCTTACGAAACGCCTGCATAAAATCAATAGATTCAATCATGAAATCATAAAAGAAAAGCCCCGCATCATTTCATGGATTTTTTTGAACTGAACGCTTTTTTAAATCTTTCTCAGACCCTGCACTTCGCTCACACGGCAGAAAAAGTGAACCTGAGTCCTTCTGCTTTAAGCCGCCTTATTTCCCGACTTGAAGACGAAACCGGCACTGTTTTGCTCGAGAGGAACAATCGTGAGGTCAAGCTCACAGCTCAGGGTGCGGATTTTGCCCGCTTTGCAAAAAAATGCCTTGATGAACAGGAAGATGTCCTCAATTCTTTCAAGTCTGCAGGAAACGAAGTGGCCGGCACTCTCCATGTTTACGCTTCGGTTACTGCCTGTTACTCGATTATGCCGCCATTCCTCAAAGCTCTTTCTGACAAATACCCCATGATTCATCTTGAGATAGAGACCGGAGACCCGGCGGGGGCTGTGAACGCGGTCAAAGAAGGCCGTGCAGAACTTGCCGTCGCTGCGATTCCAGAAAGCGGCCTGAGTGGATTTGACACTCTCCCAGTCCGAAGAACACCCCTTGTTTTTGCGGCGAGCAACGGAACCCAGTACGAAAGCGTTTCAGGAAGCCCTCAGGACATAGTTTCTTCGGTACCGCTAATTCTGCCAAAAACAGGATTGGCCCGGGAACGCTTTGATACATGGGTCGCAAGCCGGAATGTAAAACCTGTCATAGCCGCCGAAACCGAAGGAAATGAGGCAATTATGGCTCTGGTTCAGCTGGGAATCGGAATCGGCCTTATTCCTCACATAGTTTTGACAAACGGTCCCTATGAAAAAGGCTTCACCTGTCTTTCAGCAGGAAATGCCCTGGGTTATTATGAAGTCGGATTCATTCAAAAAAAAGAAATTTCCGGCAGCGAGTCTCTCAAACGAATCCGAAAAGCGGTAAATGAAATCCTTTCAGCGATGAGATAAAACTTGCAGATAGTGGATTGCGCTAAAAAAAATCGCTATAATTCCAAGAATGACCACAGACATTTCGATTACCGTAAAACCAAACGATGAAAAAAATCAAAAGCTGATTGAGACAGAAATCCTAAAATCTCTGGATAAAAAAGGAATTCCGTACAAAAAAGAAGAAGTCACCAGCGTATTTGTAAAAAAATCTATCGACGCAAGGCACGGACAAATAAAAATCCTTTTACGATACAAAGTTTACATCGGCGAAAAGCCCAACGGAGACGGCGAAACTCTCCCTGTCTGGAAAAATGCAGACGGAAAACACACAGTCATCATCGTTGGCTCAGGGCCTGCGGGCTTGTATGCGGCTTTCAGGCTTCTGGAAGACGGAATCAAACCTGTGATTATCGAGCGGGGAAGCTGCACTGACGAGCGGAAAAATGATGTTGAGGAACTTGAATCACAGGGAAAACTTAATGCCCAGTCAAATTTCTGCTTTGGCGAGGGCGGAGCCGGCACTTTCTCAGACGGAAAACTCTACACACGGAGCAACAAACGGGGCGATATCGGAAAAATCTACCGCATCTTCGTCGAATTCGGTGCGAGCGAAAAGATTTTAACGGACGCCCATCCCCACATAGGAACTGACAAGCTGCCTGAGATCATCAGCGGAATGCGTAAAAAAATCATCGCACTTGGCGGCGAATTTTACTTCGACACTCTCTGCACGAATCTGATTGTCGAAAATGGCTCGGCAAAAGGCGTGACTCTCAAAAATCTCCGCACAAACGAAGAATTTTCACTTACCGGAGAAGCAGTAATCCTTGCGACAGGCCATTCTGCAGTTGACATCTACAAAATGATTGCAAAAATCTCCCCCTCTTCCCTGGAAGCAAAAACTTTCGCTGTGGGAGTGCGGGTTGAGCATCCGAGGGCACTCATTGACTCGATTCAGTTCCACGGAAAGCCAATGCCACAGGCGGCGGAATACAGGCTCACCACACAGGTCGATGGCCGCGGCGTTTACAGCTTCTGCATGTGCCCTGGCGGATACATCGTTCCCTGTGCCACGGCAGAAAATCAAATCGTAATTAACGGAATGTCAGCTTCCGGGCGAAACAGCCGGTGGAGCGACGCCGCAATAGTAGTTGAAAGGCGGCCTGAAGACATTCCTGAGGAATATCGCAAAAAAGCAGAAGATGACGGCTGCCCGGCTCTCGCAGGACTTTACTGGCGAACGGCCTTCGAAGAAGAAACGTTCCGACAAGGGAAGGGGCAGTTTGCGCCGGCACAAAAACTCACGGATTTTTTGGGTCACAAAGATTCAACGGCCCTGCCCGAAACCAGCTACAAGCCGGGTGTGGTCATAAGCCGCCTCGACAAGTGGCTTCCTTCCGAAATCAGCTCCCGGCTCGAACAGGCATTCAGGGATTTTGACAAAAATATGCACGGTTTTATCAGCGAAGAGGCAATTTTGATTGCAAGCGAAACCCGAACAAGCACTCCGGTGAGAATCACCCGCAACAAAGAGACTCTCGAGTGTGAGGGAATCGCAAATCTTTATCCGGC
>CAMOEE010000160.1 GCA_946611835.1 uncultured Treponema sp.
GCGCATGAGCATAGAAAGGTGCGGGAATCCGCTCTTAATAAGATTTGGCAATCTATTGAAAAACTTCGCTTATCTTATCAGATTCTGCGGTTTTGTGTAATACATTTCAGATTTTTTTGAAATTTTTTTTTCAAATTAGCCGGGTAACAAAAGTCCTAAAAAGCATGAACTTATATCAGAAAGGTAACAGTTCTCTTAAAGAAAAAGTAACAGAAAAGCTAAAAAATCCCACATTTTACCTGTTAATAATCCCAAATCGAGTAACACTTTTCCTAAAATATGCAATCCTCTTATTTACATATTATATATAGAAGAAAAATGCTTTCCCGTTACAGCCGGTAACAGAACTCCTAAAAAAAGTACCAGATCTCTTAAATCTTCTATATATACTAATAAATTCTAATAAATTTTAGAAATCTAATAATAGAAGCTGTTGAAATGTGGAAATCTCCATATTCTTTAAGACTTTTGTTACCATTACAATTTAGTAGAACTGTTACCATATACAAATTGATTAAATGTCAGCAGTAATAAGAGCATATCGGGGATCCTTCTTCAAAACAGGCGTAGGACTTTTAAACAAAGTTATACCACTGCCATCCTTATTGATTTCAAATTTTACTTCCTTGTAAAATTTTTCTTTTATCTCTTTTAGGAGTTCTGTTATCCTTGCATAGTTTACATTAACCAGGTTTGGATTTTTCCCCTCTTCTACTGGTATGAATTGCTCAACAAGCCGATGCCTTGGAATAAAAACCTGGTCAAAATTTGCATTGTTTCGATAAACGAGCCAGGCATAAATGTCTTTGCCGATTGGACTTCCGATTTCCTTGTAAACTTCATAATCAATGGGAACTGCATGTTTCTGACAGAAAGCCGTAAATTCATCTGAAAGAATTATCTTAAAGCGACCAACCATTGCCTCTTTTACTTCGGACTCGATTTCTTTATATTGAACACCTGTCGTAAAACGGATGTTTCCTGTAGTTACAGTCTTAACAGTTACATCTTTTTTGGGATAGTCACCGTCCGGATACAAATCCTTGAACAAATACGCAGCCTGAAGCTCTTCTACCCTCTGTTCAAATGCAAATGAAGCGTTTGCAAAACATTCTATCTGCTCCCGGATGTCCTTTCCCCGCTGTTTTGGAAGCTGTAGTTCCTTCAGAAGGTCTGACAAAGACGCATATTCAATGAGGACTGGACCTTCTGTATTTTTGGAGATTACGGCATGAGTTGTGAGGACAGAAAGAAGAAGACGGCCATATTTTCCAAAAGGAACATTTTTTGGAGATGTCAGCGTAAGTGTCAGTCCCTGGCTGCCCTTTCTCACAAAAACCGTTTTATGCATGTTCTTGAAAGGCAAAGAGGCTGTCGTGAAAAAACTGGGCAAATATGCGATTTGTTTCTTTTTTTCGCGTGTGCTGTCTAGTTCGAACAGCTCTGCGACGGTGTTATCAAGTGGAACAAGGCTTGATTCATTCGTCACATCTGAAATTTTTTTTCTTCCCATGATTTTAGAGGTAACAGTTCTCTTAAACTATTACATTTCCTCCGTTTTTGTAATTCCGCTTTTTGAGACGACTATTCTTCCAGCCTTTGATTCACGGAGGATATAATCGACGGCCATTTCAAAGCCCTGATTCATAGAAATTTCGCATTCGGTGAAGAATTTTTTGAATTCACTGCGTTTTCCAGATGTGAGGCGGAGATTTACGGAGTCGGCATATTTGCTTTTTGCGCTTGATTTTGGAATTTCTTCTGTTACCGTTGAAGGGGTAACAGTTTCACTAAAATTATCGTCTTTTTTGAAGTTGTTGGATATTTGATTCTTGAATGCATCTGGCAAAGCTGAATTGCCGGCTGATGATGTTTTTTTTGCTAATGGCATTGTTCCCCTCCCCTATTTTACCAAGTCTGCCAGTTGTGAAAATGCTTTGAGCGTTTCTGTTTTTGCTCCCTGCTGCTGAATCGTCTTTCGAAGGATTTGAGACATTTTGAAATTCTGATCCTGAGGAATTTCGACAATATTCAGGTCTGTTGATTTTAAGGCCTCGATGATTCCGTTTGCCAGTTTGTAAGAGCGGTTGACTTCGTTGAGAACGATTGTCTTAAGCTCCGGGTTTTGTGAGTGCTGGCGTTTTTTGAAATCCTTGAGGTTGTTGCGGAAAATTTCAAGACCGTCCTGGGAGAAGCCGTCTGCCTTTACGACAGGAACTGCCTCGTCAGTTGCCTTCATGATATTTTCCTCAAAGAGGTCGAAGTTTGGCGATGTGTCGAAAATGCAGTAGTCGAAATCGAGTTTTGAAAGCTCTTCCGTAAGCTCGACAAAAATGAATGGTTCCCGGGCGGCCTGATTCTGGCGGTATAGTTTAAGAGAATTGTTACTCTTGTCGTCGATTGCTACGGTTGGAATTATAAAGAGGTTTTCGACGGATGTCGGCTTGATGGCCTGGTCATAGGTTACGGTTCCGTTAAGGACATCTGCAAGCTCGTAGTCAAAGCTTTCGAGAAGACAGCTGGTTGAGTTTCCCTGCGGGTCTGCGTCAATCAGTAAAACTTTTTTTGTTTTTGCAAGTTCTGCGGCCAAAGATACGCTGATGGTTGTCTTTCCGACCCCACCCTTCTGAATTGCGATTGTTATGCGTTTCATATTTCCCCTCAAAATATATAAACTTTTTTTCTAATAAATTATATTATGAAATTACTAATAAAGCAACTAATAAAAATAATGTTTGTTATTGATTTCATAATAAATATTAGAATAAAAATTAGAGAAAGTATTAGTAAACATATTAGAATATAGCTAATAAGTATTAGCAAAAATATTAGGAATATTAGAAAATGTATTAGTGTGAAAAACACGCATGAGGAAGGCCGTATACGCGTCAATTTGAATTTTTTGACTAAATTATATCACCTGGTGTTTTCGGAGCCTTATACGGCCTTTTTTAAATTTTGGTGTTTTCTGGTTTTGTTTTTTAGTAGAACTGTTACCTTCAGATATTTATATCTTTAGGTTAAGGAAAGTTTAATTTGCGATTGAGACTTCAAATCACTATACTTATAAAAGTTTAACAATAATAACGAAAGGAGATTTTTCATGTTTAAAAAAGTCATGAGCATGATTGCCAGAATTGAAAAATATCTTCTAGCAGTCACCATGTCCGTAACCCTTGCCTTTACCTTCGCAAATGTTATTGGGCGCTTTGTTTTCAATCATTCGCTTGCTTTTGCTGACGAGCTTGTGATTGCGCTGTTTGTTCTTGTCTCTCTAATGGGGGCCGCCCTCTGTGCAAGGGAAAATGACGGACTCATCGGTCTTTCCCTTCTTTCAAGCCGGTTGAGCGGTAAAAAGAAGACGGCTCAGAAATTGTTTTCCGGCATAATTTGTATTATCTATTGTATTGTTCTTACATGGCAGGGCTTCATCCGCATGGTTTCAAGTATGCAGCAGGGCGAGCACACTTTTGTTATGCATCTTCCCCGCTGGATTTTCTGGGCTTTCATTCCTCTTTGCGGTATCTGCCTTATTCTTCATTTTATCGAGAATCTTTCTGATTTCCTTAAAGAATCGAGAGTAGGGGAGGGTGAAAAATGATTACAGCCATCCTTTTTGTAGTCTTCTTTGTTCTTCTTATCGTTGATGTTCCTATCGCAATTTGTCTGGGAGCTTCTTCCGTGGCGGCTATCCTTGCGGCAGGCCAGAAACTTTCTGTCGTTGCCGTAAACACTTATTCAGGAATCAGCAAAACTCTGCTTCTTGCAATTCCTTTCTTTGTTCTGGCAGGAAACATCATGGCCAAGGCAGGAATTTCAAAACGCCTTATCGCATTCGTAAATGCCTGTATCGGTCATACCCGTGGAGGCATTGCCATCGTTTGTGTAATCGTTTCTTGTCTTTTCGGAGCGATTTCAGGCTCAGGCCCGGCTACTGTTGCGGCTCTTGGTGCTATTCTGATTCCTGCCATGATTGAGGCTGGCTTCTCGGCTCCCTTTGCCACAGCCCTTATGGCGGCTTCAAGCTCAATCGCAATCATTATTCCGCCGAGCATCGCTTACGTCGTATACGCTTCAATTACAGGCGATGATGTCGGAAAGCTTTTCATGGCTGGTGTTGTCCCTGGCATTTTGATGGGACTCGCCCTGATTGCCGTTGTTTTGATTGAAGTTCACCGAAAGAACATTCAGTCTACGAAAGCGAAGTCGAGCGCAAAAGAACGCTGGTTGGCTTTTAAGGATGCTTCATGGGCTTTCCTCATGCCGGTCATCATCTTGGGCGGAATTTACGGCGGAGTTTTCACACCGACTGAGGCGGCGGCTGTTGCGGCTGTTTATGGTCTTATCGTGGGCATGTTCATCTACCGTGAAGTAAGCCTCCGTGACATGGCCCGCATTCTTGTTGAATCAGCAAAGACGACGGGAAGTATTATGATTATCATCGGTTCGGCGACTCTCTTCTCTTATGTCTGTACCCTTTTTGGCATTTCTCATGCCGCAGAAGAGCTTCTTGCCGCCGTTTCGGCAAACAAAATCGTATTCCTTCTTGTAATCAACATCATTTTCCTGATTGCAGGATGTTTTATCGACGCTAACAGCGCAATGTATATCTTCATTCCGGTTATGATTCCTGTCTGCCGTATGCTGGGCTTCAATTCAGTCGCATTCGGAATTATCGCAACCGTCAACCTTGCAATCGGACAGGTAACGCCACCAGTCGGAATCAACCTTTTTGTCGCAATCAGCCTTAAAATCAAGAACACCGTCAAAGTTACTTTGCCCCAGATTTCAAAGGCAGTTCTGCCAATGATTGCGGCAAGCCTTGCGGTTCTTATCGTCTACACATACTGGCCGCGGGCAAGTGTTGCCGAAGTAAAAGCAAACAGCATCGCAGGAGACGGAAGCCAGGTTGCCCTTTACGACAGCGAGCAGTACGATGCTTCAAAAGATGCAGCTCCCGCAACTGTTGAATGGCCGGAGATGACATGGCATTTTGCATGTTCTCCAGGCGAGACTTGTACATGGGCAAAGGCCGGCCGATATTTTTCCGCACTGATGAAAGAGTCAACCGGCGGAAAAGTAACCGTTTTGGTAGACGGATTCTCTGACCAGCTTACAAACGGAAGCCAGCCGGACGGAATCGCAGCCTTGAGGGAAGGGGACCCGATTCAGCTTTCTATGCACTCAAATCTCATTTACTCGGCACTGGACGACCGTTTTAATGTCGTTTCTCTTCCATATATCTATGACAGCTATGAAGATGCTGATGCCAAATTCGACGGCGAGGCCGGAGCCCAGCTCAAAGAAATCCTTGAAGGACTCAACCTTCACTGCTTCGGAATCGCCGAAAACGGATTCCGCCAGCTTACAAACTCTCGCCGCCCGATTAAGAGCGTCAGTGACCTGGCAGGCCTTAAAATCCGTGTGGCTGGAAGCAACCTTTTAATGCAGGCATACCGCTCATGGGGAGCAAACGCAACCAACATGAACTGGTCTGAGACATACACTGCATTGCAGCAGAACACGGTTGAAGGTCAGGAAAATCCGCTTCCTTCTATTGCTTCGGCCTCGGTTCAGAGCGTACAGAAGTACATTTCACTTTGGAACGCTTATTACGACTGTCTCTTCTTCTGTATGAACGGCGACGTTTACAATTCTTTGAACGACGAGCAGAAACGCATCGTTGACGAGAACGCACAGAAAGCCGTTGACTACGAGCGTGCAATCAACCGTTACGAGTGCGACGAGCTGATTAAAGACTGGAAAGCGAACAACGTGATTTCAGTAGTCGAAACCGAAGAAATTGACACCGAAAGCTTCAAAAAAGCCGCTTCGGGCGTTTCGGACTGGTACAAGAAGCAGCTTCTTGCCAACGGTCACGATGACGCTGCCGTCGAAAAGCTGATTAAGGCTTTTACGGA
>CAMOEE010000161.1 GCA_946611835.1 uncultured Treponema sp.
TCAGAACAGGATACCGCTTTCACCCTTTTCATAAAAGCATATCATCTCGCTCAAATCCTGTCTCACAGGATTTGCCGGCTTCGCCGTCGCTCCCTACCCTATTCCTGGCCGAGCCACTTGAGGAATTTATCGTCCCGCTCGGCCTGGGAAGAAGCCCCCCCTCTTCCCAGCAGTTTCTGAACATACTTCCCTATGATGTCATTTTCCAGATTCACCAGGTCGCCCGCTTTTTTTGAGAGAAGCGTGGTCTCTTCGGCAGTGTGCGGAATTACGCTCACAGAAAATTCACTTTCGTTAACGCCCGCAACCGTCAGGCTGATTCCGTCAATTGCAATTGAGCCTTTTTCTACGATTAAATTGAGTATTTCAGCAGCTGCCTTGATATGAACCCAGACTGCATTCTCTTCTTTTTGCATTTTTGAAATCGTGCCCGTTCCGTCAATGTGACCACTCACGATATGACCGCCAAATCGCCCGTCAGCAGCCATAGCCCGCTCAAGGTTGACTCCGCTGCCCGCGCTTAGAGAACCGAGCGAACTTCGGCGCAAAGTCTCAGCCATGACATCAGCCGTAAAACCAGAAGCAGAAAGAGAAGTGACGGTAAGACAGACTCCGTTCACGGCAATCGAGTCCCCGACTTTTGTTCCGAAAAGGACTTTGCTGGCCCCAATTTCAAGTGAGCCTGACTTACCCGAAATAGAAACCCGCTTTATTTTGCCAATTTCTTCAATAATTCCAGTAAACATAATTCCTACTCCCTGACTCCTAACTCAAGCAAGACATCATCCCCGATTTGAGTGATTTTTTCAAGATTAAATTCAAATGCTTCGCTCACAAGGCTGACTCCCTCGCCCCCGACAGGAGATTTTGCCCTTCCACCGAAAATTTTTGGAGCGACAAAAGCATAGATTTTGCTTACAATTTTTGATTTGAGGGCACTGTAATGGATTTCTGAGCCGCCCTCCACAAGAATACTGTCAATTTTCTTTTCGCCCAGGATCCGCATCAGTTTTTGAAGGTCAACCGAAGGCCCTGGTTTTTTCGGATTTCCTTCTGAAGCCTCGTCCCCGCAGAAAATCACCTCAAGCCCGGCCTCTTCAAGGGCCGCCTTCTTCTCCAGAAATGATTTTTGAGATTCAGCTGAATTTTCTGACGGAGAAGCAGATGCAATAATCGTATGTATTTCTTTTGCAGATTTTACGATTTTGCTTTCAAGAGGAATTCTGAGATTTGAGTCACAGATAATCCGCACAGGATTTCGCCCGCAATTTTCACCATTTTCGTCTTTGAGGCGGCAGTCAAGCATGGGGTCGTCAGCAAGTACAGTTCCGATTCCCACAAGAATCCCGGAATAACGATTGCGGAGCACATGCACAAATTGTCGGGATTCTTCGTTCGTAATCCATTTTGACTCCCCGCTTTTAGTTGCAATCTTTCCGTCCAGGGTCATCGCATATTTGAGAGCAAGATAGGGAGTTTTTTTAGTAATGTAATGGAAGAAAACCGGATTCAGGGCATCGCATTCAGAGCGAAGAAAATCCTCGCTGACTTGAATTCCTTTCTCACGCAAAAAAGCGTTCCCCTTTCCATGAACAAGAGGATTAGGGTCACGGGAGCCGACAAAAACATGGGAAATTCCTGCCTCAACAAGAGCATGGGTGCAGGGCGGCTGCTTTCCGAAATGACAGCATGGCTCCAGAGTGACATAAATAGTCGCTCCCTGAGGATTTTCCCCCCGCTCACGGCAATTTTTGAGCGCATCCCGCTCGGCATGAAGCTCGCCGTATGCATGATGCCAGCCCTCACCTATGATTTTGCCGTCTTTGACAATTACGGCCCCAACCAGGGGATTGGGATTCGTTTTTCCTTCGCCTCTTTTTGCCAGCTCAATCGCACGACGCATAAAAGATTTTTCGTTTTCTTCAGTCATTTCTAATCCGTTGAGATATTTTAAAAAATTATCCGGCTTTTGGCAATTATCCAAAAAAATAGAAATTTTCGCTGATTTTAGGGTTTCGTTATTGACACGCACCGCAAAAATCAGATATAATGCTTTCAACATCAGCACTGTCTGCGGGGTTAGCTCAGTTGGTTAGAGCATCACGTTGACATCGTGGGGGTCAGTAGTTCGAGTCTACTATTCCGCAAAGAGTGCTGATGTTTTTTGTTTTTAAAGCACAAAAAACCGGGTCGTAAAACCCGGTTTTTTTCTTAATTTTTTATGCTCATTCCAGTTTTTATAAAGCGGAAGAGCCTTAGCGCTCCGTCGTAGTAGGCTTCCCTGGAATGTGCCAGAGCTTCTTCCAGAGTGATTGTGTCTACTACTGTTGGCATCATGGAGCAGATTCCGTGGTCGAAAATCTTTTCGGCTCCCTCGCCCATGCTTCCGACCAGGGCCACGGCAGGGACTCCGGCCTTCTTGCAGCGATCCCCAACCCCCTGTACGACTTTTCCGAAGCATGACTGCCAGTCAGTCCGCCCCTCCCCGGTCACCACAAGGTCAACGCCAGAAAGGCGCTCATCAAAACCTGTCAGGTCAAGCACGGTCTCTATTCCGCTTTTGAGTTTAGCCTTCAGGAATACAAGCAAAGCCGCCCCCAGACCGCCGGCAGCACCGCTTCCTGCAATCTCGTCCGGATTTATTCCGAATTTTTTGATGATTACATCACGGTAATTCTGCATTCCCTTTTCGAGCCGGTCCTGAATCTCAGGCGTCGCTCCCTTCTGTCTTCCGAATGTGTAGGTTGCACCGTCTTTTCCGCAAAGCGGGTTCGTCACATCGCACATTACGGTGAAAGCCGCATCCTTTACACGGGAATCGAGAGCGCTCGTGTCAATTTCCACAACTTTCTCAAGGTCGCCTCCACAACCGGAAAGCTCTTTTCCGTCCTTGTCGAGGAAGCGAACGCCAAGGGCCTTCATGCAGCCCATTCCGCCGTCATTTGTCGCCGACCCGCCGATTGCAATCGAAATGCTTTTAAAGCCCTTGTCGAGAGCGTCACGCAAAAGCTCGCCCGTACCGAAAGTCGTCGTGTTAAGAGGATTCCTTTTTTCCGGCGGGACCATGGGCAACCCCGAAGCAACGGCCATCTCCATAACGGCAGATTTCCTGCCATTCTCGTCAGTGCCGAGGTCTCCGTAATAGGCCTGGACACTTTCCATGAGAGGTCCGTGAACGCCGACAGAAATTTTCTTACCATTACAGGCGGCAATCACGGCATCAGTCGTACCCTCCCCGCCGTCAGCAACAGGAATGCTACTACATTCAACATTTCCCTTCCCGAAAATTTCACAGGCCGCTTTTTCCAGCATCTGCGCGCTCTCTGCGCTTGTAATCGTACCTTTGAAGGAGTCAGAAGCAAATAACAGTTTCATGAGCTAATCCACCCTTATTTTAATTAGTGCAAGAAAATTGAAAGAATGAAGATTTCAACCATTGCCGAAAGGCCGAGAACAAGAGTTCCCACTGTCTGAGTCTTGTATCCACGGTCAGGAGACATTGCACCGAAGTTTGTGACAACCCAGAAGTAGCTGTCGTTAGCATGAGAGACGGTCATAGCACCGGCACCGATTGCCATACAGGCAAGGACCATTCTCATAGGCGAACCGAGTCCCAGAACAGGAAGGAGAGGGGCCACGATTCCGGCTGTCGTAGTGAGGGCAACAGTAGAAGAGCCCTGGGCTGACTTTAAGATTGCGGCAAGCAGGAATGGGAAGAAGATTCCCATCGTGCTCAGGACTGTAGCATGTGTCTTGATGTAGTTAACCATGTCAGAAGAAGCGATTACTTTTCCGAGGACACCGCCGGCAGCAGTCACGAACAAAATCGGGCCTACGGTCTTAAGAGTCTCGTTCGTAAGCTCATAGAATTTTTCGATTTTTCCGCTTGTCTTAAGCTGAAGGATTGCAAAGATGGTTCCGACAGCAAGAGCGATAATCGGAGTACCAAGGAAAGCGAGAAGACTTGCGCAAGGACCGGTTATTTTTGCCATTGCGACGATAGAAGAAGCCGCCATAAGAATGATTGGCACGATAATCGGGGCAAGGGCATTGCATCCGTTCGGAAGCTTTCCGAATGCGGCTACAAGTTCCTCGTAAGACTTTGTGACCTCGCCGGCATCAGCCTCATCATCAGCTTTAACTTTCTTTCCGATATAGTTTGCATACAAGACACCTGCGATAATCGGGAAAATCGAGCAGACAACGCCCATCACGATAACAAGAAGAAGATTATCACCGATTCCGAGTGTAGAAGCAGCAGCAATCGGGCCCGGTGTAGGCGGAATAAAACAGTGAGCGATGAACAAACCGCTGGAAAGTCCGACCGTCATTGCGACAGAAGAAGCGCCCGTCCGGTTAACGAGAGCCTTTCGGATCGGGTTAAGGATAACGAAACCTGAGTCACAGAAAACCGGGATTGATACAACCCAGCCCATGAGTTCCATGGCAAGGACAGGGCGTTTTTTTCCGACAATTTTGATTACGATGTCAGCAAGTTTGAGAGCCGCACCAGTAGCCTCAAGAATTGAACCGATCAGCGCACCAAGAATGATTACGATACCGATGCTTGAGAATGTGCCCGAAAAGCCCGCACCGATGATACCGGCAATGCCTGAAACTTTTTTGCCGTCAACCATGCGGTCAGTAATCGGAATTCCTGCGACCAGGCCCAGTAAGAGCGAAATCGACATGATTGCGATAAATGGATGCAGCTTCCATTTAGATATGGCGACAATCATAAGAACAATCGCCAAAACAAAGACAAGAATTAATGGTAAACCTGTCATAAAGCCCCCTTTGGCACATCGTGCCTTCTTTTTGATTATGAATCCATCTTATGGGCGAATTTTTGATTCCACCATATTCAGAATAATCAAAAATGGGGGAAATTTTTGTATCAATGATACAAATTTAGGGAAATTACAAAGCGTTACGCTGCACCATACACCGTCTTCAAATAATCAAAAATACTCTGCCTATACCTATCAAAATCATTCATACAGTCATCTGGCAATTCTGCCCACAAGGTATTTCTGATCTCATTCTGGATTGTTGCCACGGTTGCATCTTTATCAAACGGGCTGTCCATCTCTGCAAGAAGGCTCTTTATCTTTTTGAGCAATTCTTTTGAAAGCTCTTTGATTTTTTTGATATCTTCTTTCGTCAGGCTTTCTTTGAAGAGCATGTCATAAATTGTTAGTTCTTCGTCGCTGTCAAAGCCTTCGCGGACATAACGTTTTTGTTCTTCGGTCATGTCCTTTGCGGTCTGCAGCAATTCGTTAAATACCTGCTCTATGACGGCTTTGTCCTGGCTTCGGTTGTATTCTTCAATAACTTCGAGATAGTGCTTATAGAAATCAATTCTGTTAGGATTTGATTTAAGCATTGCTGCAAGTTGTTTTGAAACAAGTTCGTTAATATCATTTATGACAAGCTGCTTGTTTTTGATTTTTGCAAATTCAGTAGCAAGCTTATCAAAATCAATCTGGCTTATATCAATTTTGGCATTTGGTTCTTTTGCATCATCTGGAGTTTCTTCTGTAGAAATATATTCGTTTACGATTTCTTCCAGGCCTTTCATTATGTCATCAACATCTACAGGAGCCTTTGGTTTTGTAAGCTGACGATAGATTGCTTCAAGGGCATCATGCTGCTCTTTGAGCTCGGCAGTTATTTCTGAACGAACAGCATATTTGTAAAGACGGAAAAACTCTCCGGCCTTTGTACAGAATTCTTTTCTAACTTCATCAGGGGCTGCTACAGAATTTGCACCAGTCTGTATCATTTTAATTCGAGCAAAGTTTCTGGAGTTGATTAAATCTTTAATTTCAAAACCATGCTGCTTAAGATATTCAATTGCAAGGGCAGCATCTTCATAAATAGCCGCAACCAGTTTTTCACGGTC
>CAMOEE010000162.1 GCA_946611835.1 uncultured Treponema sp.
AGCTTCCAAAAGAAGCCCGAGACTATGTTGAGTTCATCGAAGACTACACAAAAACCGAAGTCGGCATCATCTCAGTAGGCTACGAGCGCAACGAGACATTCATCCGCAACAATCCATGGAGTAAATAAGTTAAAATAAAAGCAAAAGGCGCACCTCAAATCGGGGTGCGTTTTTTTTACGGGACGGCTAATTTTGTGAAAACCAATCCAATAAAGCTAGAGTGCTGCAAGATTTTAGTGCTGAAAAATCTTTGGTATTTCGTGTGACCAGAATCATTCCGTTTGCAATTGCCATGGAAGCGATTTTTAAGTCTGAATCTGGCATTGGACTGCCGGTTTCTTCAAGCCTGACTTTTAAATCGGTATATATCCACGCACAATTTGAGTCAAAAGGCAGGATATCGAAATAGGCCTGAATCTGATTCAAAAGGAAATCTTCGAGCCTCTCTTTTCTGGAGCCATTGGGCAGGCGTTTTACCCCGTATAATGATTCTGACCATGCAACTACAGGAATCGCAGAAATCTTTTGGTTTTGGATGACTTTTTGTACAAGCTCCTCGTTTGGCTTTGGTTTTGCGAGCTCAGAATAAATGTTCGTGTCGAGAAGGTAAATAGGCTTCATTTTTCCTTCCCCCCTGCCCATAGTTCAGAGAGACTTGAAATTTCGTCTGCACGAGGGTGATTTTCAATTTTACGTTCTGCTGTGAAAATCTTTTCTATTTCAGAATTTGAAAATACCGAGTTTGAAAGAATTGAAAGGCTTTTACTACGCCAAGCCATAAGACTTTCAGCAAAAGAAGAATTTTTATTGGCTTCGTTAAAAGCACTCACCGAAGCCAGAACAGCAACAGCCTTGCCATGCCGAGAAATCTGCACAGGCTCGCCATTTTCGACAAGATGAAGAAGATGAGTAAAACCGTTTTTTGCTTCTTTGACTGCCACGCTATTCATTAAGCCACCTCAAGATGAGGATAGCATAAAGTAGCTACTTTGTCAAATTTGTAGCTATAAATTTTATTAATCGATTGAATGAATGTTGTAACTGCTGGCTAATCCAGACTGTCTAAATCAGCTGTAATTTCTCCATATTATGACTCAAAATGCCGAAAATAATAGCATGAAAATTTCTTCGTCTGTTTTTTTTGCTTTGCTCGTTGCGGCGGTGAGCCTCCAGTGTTCAAAAAATTCTGAGCTTGTGGAGGAGTTGCCGGAAGTTGTGGCCGTTGAAGAGCCTTTGCCGCTGGAGACCTTTATTGACGGAAAGGTTTTGAGCAAAAAAGCTGATTTGTGCCTTTTCGGGCGGGATTCGGTCATGCACGGTGTGATTAAACTTTCATGTGGTGATGATATTTCTGTTCTCGAAATCGACGGCGTGATTGATGAAAAATTTATTCCTGAAAAAAATGAGGACGTGGGAGGACAAACTAACGATAGTTATGCTTCAAGCGAAAGTGCAGACAAAAACGCTCAAAATTCCCAAAAGGGCATAGAATATGTGCATGTCGTCCACGAAAACATGGATTTTTGGCTTGAAAAGTCGGTTTTTGCCCTCCGCTGTGAAAATGCCGTGGCGATTGAGAAGACTTTTTTGTATGCTGATCCGGCTTTGACCCAAAAACTTGAAAGCCCGCAGGGGCCGCTGAAATTTGCAGAAAAAATTGCGAAGGCAAAAGACATGGCAGATGGTGAAACAACGGAAGCTGCTGAGACAAAAAATCCAGAGTCGGCAAAAATTTTCTTTTATGACACGAAAGAAAAAAATGTTCGCCAGGCTTTCGTTTTGGCTTCTTCAATCAGCACAAGAAAAGATGACATCGTGGTAAGCCAGATTGCCGAAGAACTCAAAGTGACCAAGCGGGCCGTCCCAAGGAACGAGCTTTTTGCAAGGGCCGCTAAGTACAAGCCCTGCAAGAAAGTGCTTGCGGCCTTGAATGCCCAAAAAACTGAGACAAAGACTTACAATTATCAGGAAGTCCTCAAGTCCATGCAGAAAATGTCTTTCGGCGTGAATGTGGAAGAGCTGCTGACGGTTGACCAGTCCAAGGACCCCTTTAAGTGATGCTGTGGGAGAAAAACTAATCTGGGAAGCGATTTTTAAGTCTGTTCAATTTCCCCATTACCAAACAAACTTCTTTCTATTATAATATTCACATGCCTCGTGCCAGACTCATTTCCTTTCTTTCTGCCCTTTGTCTTTTTCTCGCTGCCGTTGAAAATGCGATTCCTAAGCCGTTGCCTTTTTTGCGACTGGGGCTTGCCAATCTTCCGGTCATTCTGGCGCTTTTTTTGCTTCGCCGTCGGCAAGTTTTTTCGCTTGTTTTGTTTAAAGTTCTTGCTCAGGGCGTGATTTCGGGAACGCTTTTTTCGTATATTTTTTTGTTTTCGGCGGGCGGTTCTTTTGCTTCGGCACTTGCCATGATGGTGATTTATGAGATTTGCGGGAAAAGGAAGGGTGACTTTTGTGAGGAAAATGCGAGTAACGGATGGCAAACTAACGAACGAAAGTTTTTATCTGTTTCCGCGATTGGGATTTCTTTGTCAGGTGCTTTTGCAAATACTTTTGCCCAGCTGATTCTTGCGAGATTCTTTCTTTTTGGTGAAAATACGAAATACATTGCGCCGGTTCTGCTTGTCTCAGGCTTGACTACGGGTTTTGCACTTGGTGTGTTTGCGGAGCTTTTCATGCAGAAGTCTAAGTGGTTTAAGGCACGATTGTCTGCGGAAGCTGTCATTCCAACTCAGGTGGATTCGTCTTTTACAAATAGCGAGGTGAAAAAATCTGATGAAATCTGAAATCATTTTAACAGCCGCAATCTGGTTCTTCGTTCTGATTTTTTTCATTCTTGCCTGCGTAAAGTACTGTCGTATCCGTGTTTTTCCACCGCTTGTAATTGTTCTTTCGGTCACTTTTTTTACGCTTTTATCTCCAGCGGGAGAAGTTTTACTATCGCTCGGTAGTTTTAAAATCACTTTGGACTCTCTTTTGCTGGGCTTGCGTCGGAGCGGAATCCTGGTCGGGATGGTTTTTCTTTCGAGACTTATTATTTCTCAGAAATCTGGAAAAGCCTTTATGAGTCATGGAGGCATAATATCAAACAAACTAACGGAAGTTTTCTTTTTTCTCAATTTACTAACCGAAAAGAAAATTTCCTTCAAGAAAGGTCATATTATCGAAGCTATAGACCAGCGGCTTTGTGAAATCTGGGATGCGTATGAACACTGAACTTTCCAATCTTCCGATTTTTCCATATCTCGACAAAATCTGCGAAAATCTCAAGTCTTCTGAGTCACGCTTTCTCGTGTTGACTGCCGAAACTGCTGCAGGAAAATCCACGGCTGTTCCTCTTGCCTTATTGGAAGGTTTTGACGGAAAGATTCTCATGCTGGAGCCCCGCCGGCTTGCTGCAAGTGCGATTGCGGACAGGCTTTCGGATTTGCTGGGTGAGGAAACTGGCGGAACTGTTGGCTACAGGCTTCATCTTGATTCAAAAGTTTCTGCTTCGACCAGGCTCGAAGTGATTACTGA
The DNA here is from genome assembly GCA_946611835.1 of uncultured Treponema sp. Taxonomy (GTDB): domain Bacteria; phylum Spirochaetota; class Spirochaetia; order Treponematales; family Treponemataceae; genus Treponema_D. The sequence continues at coordinate 3,526 of CAMOEE010000162.1, forward strand.
GGCGATTTTGACCCGCCGTTTGCAGGCTGACCCTCTCCTGGAAGATGTGAATGTGATTGTCCTGGACGAGTTCCATGAGCGTTCCATTCATTCTGACCTTGCTCTTGCCTTCTTAAAGGAGACCATGCTTCTTCGGGATGATTTGTTCGTAATCGTTATGAGTGCGACTATAGACTATCGCTTGATAGCTGAATATTTGGGGAGTAAAGAAAATCCCGCCCCAGTTATGCAGATTCCGGGAAGACAATTCCCTGTTGAAGTTGAATATAAGCCGAATCTGAGCGTTGCAAGTGCAATTTTTGAGGAATTAAAAAAAGATGCCTTATATGGACGCACTGGATTAAAAACTAACGATAGTTATACAAATTCTTCTAAACAAAAGCAGCATCTTATTGAAAGGCATAATTCCCCCGATTCTGAAAAAAATTATCGTTCAGACACAATTCTAGCCTTTCTTCCAGGCATTTATGAAATCAGGAAGATAAAATCCGAGCTTAAAGACTACCTTTCGGAAGCTGATATTGACTGTGAGATTCTTATTCTTCACAGTTCGATCCCTTTAAGTGAGCAGCGGAAAGTTCTTCGCCCTTGTTCATCGGATTCTCCCCGCCGTGTGATTCTTTCTTCGGCAATTGCGGAAACTTCGCTCACGGTTCCCGGTGTTACGATTGTCGTGGATTCAGGCCTTTGCCGTGTTAACAAAATGAATGTTGCACTGGGAATGGAGCATCTTGTGACTGAGAACGAAAGCCTTTTCAGTGCTGAGCAGCGTGCAGGTCGTGCCGGTCGAGTCAGTGCAGGAAGATGTGTCCGTTTGTGGGGCCAGCATGATGTGCGCCTGGAGCAGAATCAGCCGGAAATTCTTCGTGCTGATTTGACGGGTCTAGTGCTTGAATGTGCCCAGTGGGGAGCTGGTGAAATAGAAAAACTTGACTGGCTGACAGTGCCAGGTGAGTCAGCCTGGAACGCTGCAAAGTTTTTGCTGGAAAATCTGGATTGCTTAGAATCGCAGGAAGACTCAAACGGAAAAAAATCAACAAAAATCACTGAAAAAGGAAAGGCCGTTCTGAAGCTTGGCCTGCATCCCCGGCTTGCCTGCGTGGCTCTTGCCGGCGGAGCGGAGTCAGTTCTTCCATTTTCTGAATATGCGGAGGCAGCCCCTGAGCGACAGAAAATTTTTGTAGATGACTTGAAGAGGCGGTTAAAGGATTGTCGGGGCAAAGCAATGGCGACAACGACAGCCCTTGAAGGTCATACTGACGAAGATGCCCCACATGGATGTGGGGTAAACTTAGGGAGAGAAAGTTCTGTTTGCCGAGAGGTGAACAGAACTTTCTCGTACGAATCAAAAAATCCACGGAAGGATTTTTTGTTCGAAGGATTTCCGGATCGTCTTGCCCGTCTTTCCCCTGAAACGGCGCCGAACTCTGACCGGGCTGAATATCAGTTTCCCAGCGGACGAAAGGCCTGGCTTAGCCGGGAGCTTCTTTCACGGGCGAATCTTTCTTCCTTTCCGGCATGGCTTGTCGCACCAGAAGTTGACGCTGGTGAGAGAACTGGAAAAATCTATTCATTTGAGGCGATAAGTGACGGGCAGGCAGAAGTCTTTTTGAAAAAGCACGCAAAAAGTCAAATCAAAACGGAATTTGTTGGACAAACGAATGGAAGCGATTTTAAGAATCTTTCCGTTCAGAAAAAGGAAATTCTCTCTTATGGCGCCATTGTCCTCAAAGAAAAGAAAATGCCTGCTGAAAGTGAGGATTTTGCGTTGGCACTTTGTGACCTTGTGAAAAAAAAAGGCTTAAAATCCCTACCGCTCGATAGTAAAATTGAGAATTTTTTGCTCAGGGTGGAGTTTTATATCAAAAATCAGCCTCAAAATGGTCAGACAGGGCTTGTTTCAGCATCAGAATTACAGAAAAAGTTTGATTTTCTGGCTCAAAATGCGCAGGAATGGCTACGACCGTTCGTTAAGTCACAAAAAATCAACGCTCAGGATATTTATGACGCTCTTTACTGGTATCTTGAAGGAAGTGAGATTGATTCAAAAGTTCCCCTTCAAATCAATCTGGCTAACGGACGGAAGCGAAAAATTGTCTATGAAAAAAAAGCGGACGGAAGCATACAGCCTACGCTGGAAATCATAATTCAGCAGATTTTCGGTTGCTTTGAAACTCCAAGGATTCTTGGCATTCCCGTCCTTTTAAAACTTCTTTCACCAGCGAGCCGGCCTCTCCAAATCACAAATGACCTTGCAAATTTCTGGAATGGTGCGTGGATTGAAATCTGCAAGGAAA
>CAMOEE010000163.1 GCA_946611835.1 uncultured Treponema sp.
AATAAAAAACTGGCTTTCTGAGAAATTTGTGTTATACTGTTCTTTATGAGTAATATGACATTAACATTTGTAGATGGCAAAAAAATCGAAGTTTCGTCACGCGTTCGTGGAAAAGATATCCTTGAAAATCTTCCTCCTCATGACGGAACTGTTATCGCACTCAAAGTAAACAACAAGGTCGTATCTCTTTGCCGACCGATTCGTGTATCAAGTCGGATTGAGGGAGTTTATCTTGGCACAAAAGATGCGGCTTATGTTTACCGCCGTTCACTTTCTTTCATTCTTGCGGCGGCCTGCCACAAACTTTTCCCAAAGGAAAGGCTTTTGATTGGTCACAGTCTTGGATACGCTTATTATTACACACTTGACCGCCAGTCTCCTATCACAAAAGAAGAGATTGCCTCGCTAAAAGAGGAAATGCTCAAAATTGTCGAGCGAGATATTCCTATCACTACTCAGCATATTTCTTATGAAGAGGCCGTAGAGTCTTTCCAGCGATTGAACATGCCTGAGACTGCAAAGCAGCTTTTGTACCGCTGTAGTGATTATGTCCTCGTAAATTCTTTCAACGATGATACGAATGCTTTCTGCGACATTTATTTTGGTTCTTTGGTTGATTCTACCGGAATCCTCAAGGTTTTCGATTTGATGCAATATGACGAAGGATTCTTGCTTCGTTTCCCGTCTTCCGAAAAGCCTGATGTCCTTGCGCCATTCGATGATTTGCCGAAAATTTTTGAGATTTTCAAGATGTACAAAAAGTGGGGAAAGCTCGTCAATGTCACTTCTGCAGCTTCCCTCAACGAAATCGTTTCTCGCAAAAAAATCAATGACTTCATCGATATCTGCGAGACTTACCAGATGCAGAATTATGCCAAAGTTGCAAGGGAAATTCACCACAGGGGCAATGTAAAGGTCGTTCTGATTGCGGGACCTTCTTCTTCAGGAAAAACTACTTCCGCATTCAAGATGGCTCTTCATCTTCGCTCAATCGGTTACACGCCTAAGACAATCAGCCTGGATAGCTATTATGTCGGCCGGGACCGAAACCCAAAAGACAAGAACGGAAACTACGATTATGAGTGCCTTGAAGCCCTTGATGTCGAGCTTTTGAACCAGAATCTGATTGATTTGTTCGCAGGAAAAGAAGTCGAGATTCCTTCTTACAACTTTGACCTGGGGCAGAGATACTACACCGGCGACAACAAGATGAAACTTGACCCGACTGATATTCTTATTATCGAGGGAATTCACGGTCTTAACGACAAGCTTACGCCTCTTATCCGACCAGAATACAAGTTCAAGATTTATCTTTCAGCTCTCACCCAGCTCAATTTCGATGACCACAACCGTGTTCCAACCAGCGATAACCGCCTTATCCGCCGGATCGTTCGTGACGCTAATTTCCGAGGAAAGAGTGCCGCAGAGACTATCGGAATGTGGGATAGCGTTCAGAGGGGTGAGCGGCTTCACATCTTCCCCTACCAGAATTCTGCTGATGCGGTTTTGAACACAGCATTGGATTATGAGATTCCGGTTTTGAAGATTTACGCCGAGCCAAAGCTTCGTGCCGTAAAACCTAGCGAGCCTCAATATACCGAAGCCTGCCGGCTGATAAACTTCCTGTCGCACTTCAACGCAATTTCCTCAGACTATGTACCAAGCCAGTCAATTGTGCGTGAATTTATCGGCGGAAGCACATTTAAGTACTAAAAAAGGGAGCAGCTAGCAGTGTGCAGGTAGCAAGTAACAGTTAGCAGCGTGCGATTTTTAACTTCTCACTGCTCATTGCTCACTGCTAACTTTTCACCGCTCACTGCTAACTTAATTTAACTCAACATAGGTCTTTCCAAAGCCACCGTCTTCCGGGCGGGCGTAGTAGAAAGACTTTACTCCGGGGTAGTTCGAGAGATAATCCTGGACTGCCTGCTGGAGGATTCCGTTTCCCTTTCCGTGGATTACGCTGAAGCTCTTGAAATTTGTCATGGCGCACAAATCAAGCTGTTTTTGGAGGGCAAGAATCGCTTCTTCTTCACGCATTCCCAGCAGCCGAAGTTCGAAGACCGGGCTTCCGTTTCCATTGTCAGTGTTCAGCTCAACCGTATAGTCGGCCGAAGAATAATTTGCCGGGGCAATCAGTTCCATGTCCTTCTGCCTGATGTTCATGCGGATTGAGCCCAGCTGGACTGTCCATAGACCCTTTTTCTCTTCGTGCAGAAGCCTTCCTCTGCTGCGTGTCTTTCCGACCAGGACTTCTGCTCCCTCGCAGAATTCAAATTTTGCTTTGGGCATGTTTTTTGCCCTTGGTGCGAGATTGAATACCTCTTCATCGGTGTAAGTTGCTTTTGCCGAGGCCAGGGCTTCTTTGTTGCTGAGGCGTTTTTTTGTCTTTTTTGACGATGACGAGGAGCGCTTTTTTGCCGAAGTGATTTTCATTCCGTTCCCGGCGACTATTGTCTCCTCTTCGATTCGCTCTTTCAGCTCTTTTTCTTCTTCTTCGAGCCTGTCTTTTTCTTCCTCAAGCTCGATTTCCTGAAGCTCGACATCTTCCGTTAAATCATTGATGAATTTTCGCATTTTGAGGGTCTTTTCACGGGTGATTTCGCCCTCACGAAGCTCCCGCACGAGGTTTTCAAGCGATTTTCGGGTCTCCCTGAGGAAGCGTGATTCCGACCGGCTTTCCCTTTCCTTAAGCTCGTTCTCTTTTTTGCGGAGATTCAGGTCTTTCTGTTCCAGTTTGAGAACTTTTTCTTTCTGCCGGTTCTCGATATCCCTGAATTCCTTTTCCCGCCTGTCAAGCTCGCTGTGCTTTTGTGTGAGGCCTTTTATCAGTGTCGAGACATCGGCCTGCTGGTTAGTGATGTAAGACTTTGCTTTCGTGACAACGCCTGCCGGTAATCCTGAGCGGCGGGCAATATCCAGTGCATGGCTTTCGCCCGGAACTCCCATTACGAGATGATAGGTCGGCTTGAGTGAGCCTGAGTCAAATTCTGCGCTTGCGTTTATGCAGTTGGGGTTTGTATAGCCGTAATTTTTGAGGCTGCCGTGGTGGGTCGTGACGAGGACAAAGGCCTTTTTTTCGATGAGGGAGTCAAGGCAGGCCATAGCGATGGCTCCGCCTTCCTGCGGATCTGTTCCGCCGCCGAATTCATCGAGCAGGACCAGGGAATTGCTGTCTGCGTGCTTGACAGCAGCCGCAATGTTTTTCATGTGGGCCGAGAATGTCGAAAGAGAGTTGTCGATTGACTGGTCATCTCCTATGTCTGCGAAAATGGCGTTGAAAACAGGAAGCCTTGTCCCGTCGCCGGCAGGAATCGGAAAGCCTGACTGGTTCAGCATGGAAAGAAGGGCAAAGGTCTTTAAGGTGACTGTCTTTCCGCCTGTGTTGGGACCTGTGATAATCAGTATGTTTTTCCCCGGAAGCCATTTGATGTCAATGGGAACAGCCTTGTCTCCAAGAAGGGGGTGTCGCGCCTGAATCAAAAGCGGCGGATTCTCCTCGTCGCCCTGAGAGCAGGTGAGGGCGTAATTGCAGAGATTCTCGGCTCCCCAGCGGGCAGAAGCGTAAGTCGTGTCAAAGAGGGTCATTGTTTTTAGGGCTGCTTTCAGCTCGTCATAGAGAGGGTGGAGAAGGGCAGTCGTCTCGGTGAAGATTTTCCTCGTTTCCTGCATGAGCCTTGCCTCTTCCTGCAAAAGCTCATTGTTTTTGCGCACGACTTCCTCCGGCTCGATAAAAAGAGTCTGCCCAGAAGAAGAGACTTCATGCACGATTCCTGAAATTCTGTTCCGCTGGCTTGCCTTTACTGCTAGAACCTGTCTGTCAGCGCGGAAGGCCGGCACATTGCTTTCGAGGACATTGTTGAGACTTGTGTCGCTGGTGTATTTTTTGAGGGCCGCCTTAATCTCGGAGTTGATTTGGGCGATTTTTGCCCTTATTTCCCGAAGGACAGGCAGGTCCTTTAAGTTACCGTCCCTGTCGATGATTCGTGAGACTGTGTTCTGTGTTTGCTCGAGGGCCGAATAGGGAAGGGCCTCCGCCGTATCGAGGAGATTTTTAAGCCCCAGTTCCGAAGAAGATGTTTTTATAGAAGAATACAAGTCCAGGGCCGAAGAGGCGAACTGCCAGAGTGAATAAAGCTGCTCCTGCCCCAGAGTCGTTCCCTCTGCCTGAAGGAGTTTTATGAAGAGGTCTATTTGCCCCCAGGAGTGCAGGCGGATGGGATTTTTGGAAAGAAGAGCCTTCTGCCACTGAGAGGAAAGGGTTTTAAGAGAAGATATTTCGTCAATTTTTTCCTGAGTGAGAGGTTCCCGCCTCAAGATTGCGGCTTTTCCTTCCTCGCTCACGCAATATCCGGCAATGTTCTCCCGGATTCTGTAATAGTCAAGTTGTTCAAGTGTTTTTCTATGCATATTTTTGTTAAGTTTTGCGTTAGGGATTGTAGCCCCGAAGTAGCCGAAGGCTATGAGCGCTTAGCGAAGGGCGAAAAGCCCGGCCCGAAGGGAAACGCCCAAGCCTGACGGCATTTTTTAGCTAGTCTTCCCAGCTTCCTGAGCGGATTTCTTCACGGATTCTCTGCCAGCTTTCAAAACGCTCCTCGGTGATGACTCCGGATTCAACGGCCTCAAGAATTTTGCAGCCTGGTTCCCGGTCGTGCTTGCAGTTGGTGCCGAATTTGCATTTGCCGATCAGCGGCTCAAATTCACGGAAGTAAAGGGCCAGCTCGTCGGCCGCGATGTCGTTCAGCACAAAACGGCGCACGCCAGGGGTGTCAATAATAGAAGCGAATACATTATGCACTCCGCCCACGATTGACTCGTTAAGATGGATGTGCATGAGGGTGCCTTTGGTTGTGGTGTGGGAGCCTTTTCCGTACTTACGGCTTAGACTTCCAGTTTTCAAGACGCAGGAGTTATCCAGCACATTCACCAGGGAAGATTTACCGACCCCGGACTGACCTACGAGAGCGCTCAGTTTGCCTGTGAGAAGCTCTGCGAATTCCGTGAGGCCTTCGCCGGACTTTGCAGAAATCCTCAGGACTTTATAGCCCAGCTCTTCCCAGATTGAGAGCCTGTTCTGAAAGTCCGGGTCCTGTGCTTCGGGAAGGTCATATTTGTTTACGAGAATGATTGGTGTAAGGTTCTGGTATTCGGCCTGAACAAGCTCCCTGTCAATGAAGCGGGGACGGAATTCAGGCTCTGCCGGGGTTGTGACCAGAATTATGTAGTCAAGGTTTGCCGCAAGAAGCTGTGGTGCCCGGCCTTTTACATTCCAGCGGATAAAAGCGTTCTTCCGTGGAACGAGGGAAAGAATCAGCCCCTTGTTATCCTGTGAATCTTCGATTTCAATTGTAACTCTGTCGCCAGGGGCAAGAGGATTGTAGTATTTTGTGTCGAGCTTGAGCCTTTTGCTCTTGAACGAGCAGTTCCGTATTATGGAATTGCCGTCGTCGTCCTTGTCGTCACATTCGATTTCAAAAACATTGTTGCTTCCGCTTAAAACGGTGCCTTCTAGATGAACCATATTGTATTATTGTAAGGGAGAAAAAGAGAATTTGCAAGATTAAAGAAAATCAAAGAAATTTTCACTTTTTTTTTATTTTTTCAAACTTTTTCTATTGACACAAAATCGTGATTTCTATATATTTATTCTCACATTGCATTCCCCGATTGTGTAATGGTAGCACCTCAGATTCTGGTT
>CAMOEE010000164.1 GCA_946611835.1 uncultured Treponema sp.
GCCCTCCACTACTATCTTTTGCAGGTCAGCCCCATTAAGGACATGGTTTTCAATCCGGAAGAATCTTTGAGCTTCAACGGAAACACAGGCCCATATTTACAGTACATGGGAGCACGCATCGCTTCAATCCTGCGAAAAGCAAGCGATGAAGGAACAAGCCCTGCAAGTCCTGAAAAGGCCGCTTCTCTTCTCAAAGCCGCAGAAGAATGGGAACTTACAAAACGCTTAGGCGAATACCCGGAGACTGTGGCTCGTGCCGCAAATGCCAAAGACTCTTCAATCATGGCAAACTATCTCTACGACATAGCAAAACTCTTCTCAAAGTTCTATCAGCAGTGCCCGATTATGACTGCCGAGACAAAAGAACTCAAAGAAGCCCGCCTGACCCTGGCAAAGGCAACGCTCCGAGTGCTCAAAGAAGCCATGGGACTGGTTCTCGTGCCGTATCTTGACAGAATGTAATTTTCAGGCGGCTCCCCCACTTTCGTGGGGCAATTTTTTTGGAGCAATCATGAAATTTCTTGTTTTATCCGACATCCACGGAAGCTCAGAAAGCCTTGAAAAAGCCCTCGCTTCCTTTGAAAACAAAGTTGACTCAATCATTCTCTTAGGCGACTACCTGAACCACGGCCCTCGTAATCCCCTCCCGCAAGGCTGGGACACCAAACGCACAGCCGAGCTTTTGAACGAGCGCAAAGAAAAGCTCATCTGCGTACGGGGAAACTGCGACAGCGAGGTTGACGAAATGATGCTTACCTTCCCCTGTCTCAACGCCTACAGTACAATCGCTCTTCCAACAGCAAAGGGAATCCGCCGCATCTTCTTGCACCACGGACACCTTTACGACCGCACAAAACTTTCATCCTGGCTTCCAAAAGGCAGTATCGTCCTTTCAGGTCATACCCATGTCACTTTAATGGAAGAAGAAAATGGCCTCTTCTACTTTAACCCCGGTTCAATTTCCCTTCCAAAATGCGAAGAGGGCAAAACCTGCGGAATTCTTGAAGTGGAAACGGAAAACGGAAAGATAAAAATCGGATTATATTCTATTGAAGGAAAATTGATTCGGGAAATGGCGGTTATTCCCTGACAACCTGATTTTTTCCGTTCTTTTTGCCTTTGTAAAGCCTGTCGTCCGCTATTCGGATCGCAATCTCATAATCACTCAAAACGCTGCCCGTGCACATTCCGACAGTCACCGTAACCTTTATTTTGTGCGGGCCGAATTCAACCACTGTATTTCGGATTTTTTCACAAAGAGCCTGCAAATAATCATAAGCCGTATTTTCCGGAGTCCGTGGCATAAAGATTATGAATTCCTCGCCGCCCCATCTGACCGGAATGTATTCCCTGCACTGACACTCTTCAATAATATCGCTGACGACTTTTAGCACGGCATCTCCCGCCTGATGACCGTAAGTGTCATTGATTTTTTTGAAATCATCAATGTCAAAAATGGAGATTGTGTACTTGCTTTCGTTTTCGGTCTTGTTACGCTCCATGATATGCTCAAAGAAACGGCGGTTAAAAAGCCCTGTCAGCAAATCATGGTTGCTCGTATAAACCAGCTTTTCGTTAGTCGTGTTCAATTCATAAGAATAGAGGTTAGCGATATAAAATAATGTAAAAAGTGTTATTCCCAGATTAAGCAGGATAATCTTGTTTTTGCAGGTCTCGACAAGCGGCGCATAGTCAGGAAAGAGGGCGAATTTATTCACAATGATAAAGTAAATTATAATCGCACAGAGAATTCCAACAGCCTGATAAATGTACTTGTACTTGGTTTTAGGCGGCAGCAGGTAAAAAATGACGGAAACCATTCCCACCACAAAGAAAATATATAAGAAAGCGCCGGCAGTAAAAAGATCACACAAAAATGAAAAAGTGACAATCTCAAAATATGTAAAGACAATGTAAAAATCCTGATTTCGCTTAAAAAGAAAAAGAACAAGAATGTAGAAAATGGTGCTGAAAATGTTCAGGATAGAAAGGGGGAAAATTCCAATAATGCCAAACAAGACACAGTTAAAAGCATGAACGAAGAGACACATCAGTAGAAAAAGTAATGTCTTTTTCTGGGAAAGAAACCCCAGAAATGATTTACACATAGAATCTCCCAAAAAATTATAGAACAAAAAAACTTCTTTAATATTATATCAACCTTTTGGGAATAGTCAAATTTTTTAATATGATTTTTAACCTAGTCCAGGTTCTGAAGCTCAATGGCAATTTCTTCCATTTCGCGGTCGGTCATGGCAATCGTCTCGGCAACACGGAAAAGCTCCCTTCTGACGCTCTCCGGCACTTTTGTGCTGGTCTTATAACGAAGCTCGTGCTCAAGGCAGGCCCAGAAATCCATTGCTATGGTGCGAAGCTGAACCTCAACCTTAACATTATGGGTGCTTTCAGAAAGATAAACCGGGACCTCAATCACAAGATGCAGGCTCCTGTACCCCGACTCCTTTGGATTCTTGATATAGTCCTTTTCTTCCAGCAAAGTGATGTCCGGCTGCTTTAAAAGCATGTCCCGAACTGAGTAGATGTCTGAAATATACGGGCAGATGACCCGAACGCCTGCAATATCGTGGAGATTTTCCACCATAGAATCAAAATTGACCGGCAGTTTTTTGCTTTCAAGCTTGGAGGCAATGCTCTGCGGCGACTTAATCCGGGATTTGACAGTCTCGATTGGGTTCCGCCTGCCAGAAACCTTGTTTTCCTTATTTAAAATATCCAGCTTAGTCTCAATCTGCTTGATGGCACTTTCGTAAATCATCATTATCTGCTGAAACTCGAAGGCCATTTTATAGAAATTGTCGGGATTGCTCATCAATTCCTTATTAATGACTTTTGGCAATTCACCGACTTCAGGCACACTCTCACTGGCAAGTTCTTCAATATTCAAAATAAAGCCTCATATATGCCAAGCCCCTTCTTGCGAACAAAGTGGCAAAGGCAAGAATCTTTTCATCTATTAAACAAAATATAACGAAAAAAGTTTCAAAAGGCAAATTTTACATCAGTTTTGCGAATTTGCGCTCCAGGTCCTTAATCAGCTTATACTCGAATGAATCAACAAGGGCAATATAAGAAGCCTCGATTACGTCGCTGGAAACTCCCATCGTAGCCCAGTGCTCGTCGCCGTCGCTTGATTCAATGAGAACGCGAACCCTTGAAGCCGTAGCTCCCTTTCCGTCAAGGACACGGACTTTGTAATCTGTAAGGTGAATCTGAGCCACATTGGGATAAAATTGCTCCAAGGCCTTTCGCATGGCAACATCCAAAGCGTTTACAGGACCGTCTCCATCCCCTGCAGTCACGACGACCTTTCCGTCAACATCAATCTTGAACTGGGCAAAGGCACTCTGGTCATCGGCAAAACGGGGAAACTCGCCGCTTGTTTTGTAATAGTGCAGGTTAAAGAAGGGCTGGTACTTTCCGATTGCCTTTCGAACCAAAATCTCAAAGCTTGCGTCAGCTCCCTCAAACTGATAGCCCTCATGCTCCAAATCCTTGACCCTCTTTACGATTTCCGCAACAACAGGGCTGGATTTTGTGAGAGTCTTGTCGAACTTCTGGACTTTTTCGACAATCATGCTCTTACCGGCAACCTCACTCATAAGGAAGACCCTTTCGTTTCCAACGCTCTCAGGAGTGACATGCTCGTAGGCAAAGGGATTTTTAATGACCGCATCGATGTGCATTCCGGCCTTGTGGGCAAAGGCGCTTGCTCCCACATAAGGCATTCCGGCCTCCAGAGAAATGTTGGTAATCTCAGCCACCCGCTTGCAGATTGGGGTGAGGTTCTGGATATTCTCAGAAGGAATGCAGACACAGTCCATTTTAAGCTGCAAATCTGCAATTATCGAAGAAAGATTTGCGTTTCCAGTGCGCTCGCCAAAGCCAAGGAGTACACCCTGAACATGAGTTGCCCCAGCCTCAACGGCAAGCAGGGAATTTGCGACTGCACAGCCTGAATCATTGTGGGTATGGATCCCAACAGCAGCAATCTTTCCGAATTTCTCAACTACACGCTTAGTAATTTCGTAGCACTGCATTGGCATCATGCCGCCCTTGGTCTCGCAGAGACAGAGTGTCTTAGCACCGCCCTCAACAGCCGCCTCAAGGCACTTCATGGCATAATCAGCGTTTTCCGTGTATCCCGTAAAGAAATGCTCGGCATCAAAAATGACTTCCTTATTGTTGGCCACAAGGAAAGCCACTGTCTCACGAATCATCTCAAGGTTTTCTTCGAGAGTCGCATGAATGATGTCCGTAACCTGAAAATCCCAGGTCTTTCCGAAAATGCAAACGACCTGAGTTTCCGCCGCAAGAAGGCTCTGTAAATTGGCATCTTCCGCACACTTAATTCCCTTGCGCCTGGTCGAGCCAAAAGCCACGATTTTTGAGTGGTCAAGTTTTAGTTTTTTGGCCTCAACGAAAAATTCCATGTCCTTGGGGTTGCTTCCGGGATTTCCCGCCTCAATGTATGCCACCCCCAGCTCGTCCAAAGCCTTAACGATATTGATTTTGTCCTGAACTGAATAAGAAATGCCCTCGCCCTGAGAGCCGTCACGCAAAGTAGAATCCAAAATTGAAATCTGTTTCATAAATATCTCCATGGTGGCAAGGGGGCTGCGGCTAACGCCGCCGGGCTTTGCGTGGTTCCGCTATCGCTTCATTCTTCCACTCCCTTCCGGTCGTTTCAGAACGGCTGTCGCCGCCACTCCAATCCCTAGCCTCCGAAGAAAAATACATACATGTATTTTTCTTCGGTTATATTTTCCCCGCTTCAGGCGAGGTAGCTTTAATCGGGCATAAACCTTGCCCTGTTATTGTCCGTCTCAAAGACATCGATTGCATACAAGTATGCAGCTTCTCCGTCTGTCTTTTTCAGCTCCGGAAGCTGTGCGATTATTCCTTCATAAATGTACATCGCTATCCGCTCTGCGCTGGGATTCTGCTCAAAAAAATCAATGTCGTTCAGGTTAGTGTGGTCAAGTTTTTCACAAACCGCCTTCAAAGCTTTTTTTAGCTCCGTAAAATCAAGGAGCATTCCGCCCTCATCCAGAGTCTTTCCCTGAACATGAGCATAAACCTTGTAATTGTGGCCATGCAGGTTCTCGCACTTTCCATGATAATCACGCAAAAAATGCGCCGCCGCAAAATCAGCCTTCACCCGAACTTGAAACATGAAAAGATTATATCAGAAATAAAGAATAAAGAAAACATGGCCCCAAGAACAAGCGCAGAAAAAACGATTAAGAAGAGAAGTGTTTTTAAAACTCACCTACAGCCTTTTTCAGGACAGAGCCAAGGGACAGATATTTTAAAACAGAAAAAGCCGGAATAAATGAATACTCCGGCGATTATTTTATAGGCAAGTCCAGAAAGCAGAGTTTCCAGACCCCATCTGATAATCAGAACCTATTTGAGGGCAGCTGAGATTCGCTCAAGAACCTTCTTGCGGTCAAGCGGTTTTACGATGTAGTTCTTGGCACCGAGAAGAAGTGATTTTTTGACCAGCTCCTCTTTACCAAGAGCAGAAACCATAACGACGCGGGCGTTCTTGTCAAAAGCGACAATCTGCTCAAGGGCTGTGATACCATCCATGCGAGGCATAGTAATATCCATAGTTACCAAGTCAACATTCGGACACAGTT
>CAMOEE010000165.1 GCA_946611835.1 uncultured Treponema sp.
GATTACTAGTAAATTCCTCACAGAGCTTTGGAGTACACAGAGAGAATAATGAAAGGGAAAGACTTTCGTAATTCTGAAAGCTCTCTGTGGCCTCTGTTACTCTGTGAGGAATTTCATTAAGGCTCGCTCCGTTTGGGGCGAGTTTTTTTGTGTGCGTAACTTACATTACGAAGGTGAAGACGTTTCCCTCGGTTTTTTTGCTCTTGTAGAGGCCTTCATCGGCCCTCATGTAGAGAGTTTCAAAGCCGTCTCTCCCTTCGAGATTCGTTTTCGGGAAGAATGATATGCCGGTGCTCATTGAAATCTTTCGTTCCCCAAGGGCCGGAATGTTTATTTTATTTATCTGGTCAAAAAATCTTTCCATAATGCGTTTTCCGACTTCCTTACTTGTAACTCCCGGACTGAAAACCGCATATTCGTCTCCGCCAAGCCTGAAATAAATGTCATCATCACGGAAAGTGTTTTTCATACATTCTGCAATGGCACAGATCACTTCGTCTCCAACTTTGTGCCCAAGAGTATCGTTAATCGATTTGAATTTGTCAGCATCCATAAGGCAGAACATTCCCTTTTTCCCTTCGAAAATTGCCTGCCTTATGCGAAGTTCTCCTGTTCCCCTGTTTGTGATTCCTGTCATCAAGTCTGTTTCTGAAAGCTTGCGGAGTTTTTCCTGTTGTTTCCGGTCCTCATCAATTGATTCAAGTACCCAGAGCACATGATGGATTGAATTGTCACTTGAAAAATCTACGGTGATGAAGCGGATGCGAAGCCACTGCCCCTTAAAATCAAAAATCTCCTGGGAGATGGAAGAAGTTCCTTGCAAACGCTCCTCAAGGGTATCCATATCCATAAAGCGTCTTAAAATGTCCCTTGACTGCTCGGAAGCTATAAGGTTTGCGAAATGTGTCGAACGTGCCTGAAAATTTGTAAAATCGCCCTCAAAAAGAGCATCAAAATCTCTGGTCGTGCGGATCAGTTCAATAGAGCCTGTCTTTAAGCTGATTTTTGCTGCGGCTACATAAATGTTTGCGACCGCATTGACTTCGTTCCCCAGAGCCTTTGCTTCTTCATATTTATGATTCATATACAGGAAGGCAATTAATACCAGGACAATTACAAGTAGAAGTATAACAACCGTAATGATATATATGTGCTCCAGGGAATTATAGAGAAGCTGATTGTCAAGGACTAAAAGCAAAACCCAGTCATCATTTATTTTTTCTGACAATGTTGTGTGCGTGTCTATAAAGTCATTCTGACTCTTGCTCTTCATCATGTTTTTGCCAACATTTTCACGACTTGAGTCGGCTAGCACAAAACTTTCTTTGTTGATAACGGATGCAACAAAAATTTCCGGCTGTTCTGCCAGTTTTTCCATCATACTCTGGACTCTATCCAAAAAAATGTCCATTGAAACTACGCTTTCGTTGTCTTTTAAAAGCTGACTTACAGACATCATCATTGTATTAGTCTGTAAATTTAAGAAAGGCTTTGAAATTACCGTTTTCCCTAGTCCAAAAAGTGCAGATGTATACCATGGGCGTATTCTGGGGTTGTAGTCCTCGGGCGGAATCCACCTGCTTCCGTCAAGATATTGCCGGTTGTAATAACTGTAGATTCCTGTGCTGTTTTCGTCAATTATCGCTGTGTAGGTTTTTGTTTCATTAACAAGATATTGAAGAGCTTCTTCGGCTGCTGCTCCTCTTTCAAGCATGTCATTCAAGGTGGTCGCTGAGAATTTGATTGCATCAAGAGGCATTTTTAAGTAGAAATTTACCTGACTGGCCGCCTGCATAGTGATATTCTGCCATTTTTGTAAGATATTTTCTTTTGAAATCTTATAGAGACTGCGGAAGACACCTACGATAAGAAAAACAGAAATCACAATAACGGCGAAGGATACAAGAGCAAATTTACGGTTCAGTTTCAGGGGATTTCTGAGCATACAAGAAAATTGTAACATTATTTTAAGATTTTGCAAGAAATAAAAAAAGAGCACTTTTTGTCGTGCTCTTTTGCTGATCTTTATTCCTGGATTTTTTCTTCTTGTTCTGCTTCTTTTGCCCTCTGCTCGGCTTCACGCCTTTCGATTTTCCGATGGTTCAGGACTGCTGTTATCAGGGAAATGAGGGCGAGACCGAAGAATATGAGACAGATTGGCCTTGTGAAAATCAGCGAGAATCTTCCGTCTACGATTTGCATGTAGCGGCGGATGTTTGATTCGCACAGAGGACCGAGAATCAATGCCAGAAGAATTGGTGAAAGGGAGAATCCGTACTTCTGGAGAAGGTAGCCGATTACGCCCATCACGATAGCAAAGTAGACGTCGAACATGCTCTGGTTGATTGAGTAGGCTCCCACCAGAGAAAGAATAAGAATACAGGGAATCAGGAAATATCTCTGAACTGAAATTACCTTTGCGAAGAGTTTTACGCCGAACATACCTACAATCAGGAAGGCAAGGTTTGCGGTAAGCAAAGCTCCGAACACGGAATAGACTATATCAAGATGCTCGACATACATCATAGGGCCGGGCTGGAATCCGTGCATAATGAAAGCTCCCATTAAGACTGCCGTGTTTGAGTCACCAGGAACGCCAAGGGCAAGCATTGGAATCATGGCACCACCAGAACAGCCGTTGTTCGCACATTCGGCGGCGGCAATTCCTTCAGGGGAGCCTTTTCCGAATTCTTCAGGGCGTTTTGAACTTCGTTTTGCCTCGCTGTATGAAACGAATGCCGCAATGTCTCCGCCTGCACCCGGAATCGAGCCGATGAATGTTCCGATTAGTCCGCCCTTGATGATGTGTTTGAAGATTCGCCTCAAATCATCTTTTTTAGGACAGACATTTGCTATTACGGAACGAAGATAGCGCAGGACAGGATTTGCAATCATGGCACCGTCATCAACTTTTTTTGCCGGAGCACTCTTGAGCATATGCTCGAAATTTGCGATTACTTCACTTACGGCAAAAAGACCAATCAAGGCAGGGATAAATGGAATTCCGTCGTAGAGGCCACGAAGCTTGAAGAATCTCAAATATGCGCAGGTTTTATCCATTCCGACCGTTCCAATCAAAAGACCGAAACAGGCGCTTATCAAACCTTTGACGATTGATTTCCCGGAAATAGAAACGATTACGCTCAAACCGAAAACTGCCAGAGCAAAGAATTCTGCAGGACCGAACTTAAGTGCGGCTTTTGAGATTGTGGGGGAGAGGAAGGTCATTACAAGGGCACCGATGATTCCTCCGCAGAATGAAGAGAACAAAGACACCGTGAGAGCCCTGCCTGGTTCACCTTTTTGTCCCATGGGATAGCCGTCAAGAACGGTAGCTGCGGCTGCAGGAGTTCCAGGCGTGTGAATGAGAATGGCTGCAATAGAACCACCGTACATTCCGCCACAGAAAATTCCCAGAAGCATTGCGACGCCAGGGATAAAGTCAAGTCCGTAAGTGAAAGGAACGAGAAGGGCTATTCCCATGGTTGCGGTGAGACCCGGAATAGAACCGATAAGGATACCTCCGGCTGCACCGATTAAAGTGTAGAGAAGGGTTGAAGGCGCAAAGACCTGTGAAAAACTTGTAAGAATCAAATTGAAATCCATGCTGTCCTCCTAAAAAAGATTTTCCATGAAGCCAAGAGGCATTGTGATGCCCAGAAGCAGCTTGAAGACGAAGAAAATCAGGACTGTTGCGCCCACGGACACGATTGCGTTCATAATGTAAGTTTTTTTGCCTAAGAGCCTGATCATTGCGAAAAGAGTCAGCGGAGTGACGATTAAGAATCCAAGGAAATTCCAGAGGATTGCGAATGCTACGATTATCAGGAGTCCAAGAAGGGCTTTCTGAATACCTTTGTCCCTGGGGCTGATAGTCGGAGCCTTTTCTGTCTCGACAGGATTTTTAAGAAGAAGAATGATATTCTGCACAAGAAGAATTGCACAGCAAATGAAAAGGGCGATGGACAAAGCCCTGGGGAATACTTCCGGGCCAACCGGAACATTTTTAAATTTCTTAAAGCCAAAAGTGTACATGAAGGCGGAGCCGGAAATCAGCATGCCTATTATGGCACAGACAATATTTGCTTTTTTCATATTTTTCCATATAAAAAAGCCACTGAAAAAAGAAGAATTCCTTATGAATCTTGATTCTCAGTGGCCGTTCGTAAAATATTACCGGACGAAAGCCCGGTAAAGCTCTGATTTTCTATTCGGTCAAACCGATTGATTTCATTGTAGCTGTGACATCCTCGAAGTTCTGTTTGAGGAATGCGCCGAATTCTTCAGGGTTCTGGTATGCAAGGTTGAGATTAAGGCTCTTTGCGGTTTTAATGAACTCAGGATCGTTTTCAGCCTTTGTGAATGCGTCGAGAAGAACAGCTTTAACATCTGCCGGGACTCCCTTTGGAAGACCAAGGCCACGCCATGTAGCATATTCGATGTTGAATCCCTGTTCGTCGAAAGTCTTGATGTTAGGATAGCTTTCCGGGCGTTTTGAATCCATTACACCGAGAACTTTAACATTTCCGGCATCAAGCTGAGACTTAACTTCTGCGAGAGAAACTGTGACAGCCTGAATGTGACCACCAGCAACAGCAGTAACGGCACCAGCTGCACCTTCGAAAGGAATATGCTTTACTTTGATTCCTGTTTTGTCAGCAAGAAGACCTGCACCAATGTGCCATACAGAACCTGGAGCTGAGTTACCGATTGAAACCTCACCAGGATGAGCCTTACAGTATTCAACAAATTCTGCGACTGAATTGTAAGGAGCATCTGCTTTGACTGTGAGAGTTGCGGCATCAGCGTTTACACGGATGAGTGGGTCATAGTCAGCGTAAGTGAAGTCAATCAGGCCCTGCTGTGGAAGCGAGTTAAGCTCGAATGTAATCATACCGACTGTGTATCCATCAGGCTTTGCATCTTTGATTGCGGCGTGACCGATAGCCCCAGCTCCACCAGTTTTGTTTTCTACGGTGATTGTCTGACCGAGATATTTTTCTGCAGTTGTACAGAGAGCTCGAAGAACGGCATCAGTACCGCCACCAGCACCCCAAGGACAAATTACGGTAATTCCCTTTGTTGGAAAGGCAGCCTTTTTTGATTCCTTTTTATTGCAGGAAACAAAAAGACTGGAAGCAAGCACTGCACACATTGATAGAGCAAGAATTTTTTTCATGAGTCATTTTCCTCCTTTTTTGACATGCATAAATATTCTTTTATTTAACAAGTTTACATCTTAATTTGGTATTCGTCAAAAAATTCTTTTAAAAGCTAATCACTTCGGTGAAGCACTCAATGGCGAACATGTCCGTAAATCCTGAGATGAATTCAATCACGCACTTTTTGTAGCTTTCGTTGTCAAAAATGTCGAAGACTGAGCTGGTCTCGTAATTCACCGGTTTTTTCTGATTTGTGCGCTCGGCATAGTTGGTGTAGTGAAGGAGCCATTTTGAAAATTCCTCCCCAAGCCGGGGATAATTGCTTAAATGAAGCTCCACAGTGCCCTTCTGAACGAAAATTTGTGCCCGCATGAGGGTGTTGAAAATCGTTTCAAGGACATTCCGGGCGTATTTCTGGAATTCCACCAGCCGCCAGTGATTGTAAATGTTGGCATAGCTGAATTTTTTAAGCTCCGTGATGAAG
>CAMOEE010000166.1 GCA_946611835.1 uncultured Treponema sp.
TCTGTGTAATCTGTGGTTATATATTTTTATTGAAGAAAACGCTCCAATTCACTATAATTTCGTAATAATTTTATTATGGGGTCGTTGTTTTATGCACGCTATTGAATTGGAAAAAGCTTACAATCCTAAAGATTTTGAGGACAGAATTTATTCTCAGTGGGTCGAAAAGGGCTTCTTTAAGCCGGCTTCAGATTCAGACTCTCCTGTCCATTCACAGAAAAAATCAAATATCAAATATACAGTCGTCATTCCGCCGCCAAATGTAACCGGTGTTCTTCACATGGGCCACGGCCTCAATAACACTCTGCAGGATGTCGTCGTCCGCTATCACCGCATGAAGGGAGATGACACTCTCTGGATTCCTGGAACTGACCATGCGGGTATCGCAACCCAGAATGTCGTTGAGCGGGCGCTTAAAAAAGAAGGAAAAACCCGAAACGACCTGGGCCGGGAAAAGTTCATCGAGCGCACCTGGGAAGTAACTCACGACCATCACGACACAATCGTAAAACAGCAGAAAAAACTTGGAAACTCAGTTGACTGGAGCCGTGAGCGCTTCACTTACGATGAGGGACTTTCAAAGGCTGTCCGTGATGTCTTCGTCACTTTGTATGAGCGGGGCCTTATGTACAAAGGACAGCGGCTTGTAAACTGGTGTCCCCGCTGTGGGACCGCCCTTGCTGATGATGAAGTTGACCATGTTGACACACAGGGGGCAATGTACCATCTCTTCTACGAATATGCTGATGGAAGCGGCAAAATCGAAGTCGCCACAACCCGACCGGAAACCTTCTTTGGTGATACGGCAGTCGCAGTAAACCCGGATGACGAGCGTTACAAGGCTCTGGTCGGCAAAATGCTCAAACTGCCTCTCACAGGCAAAGAAATCCCGATTATCGCAGATTCTTATGTAGACAAGGAATTCGGAACAGGTATGGTAAAAATCACACCTGCACATGACCCCAACGACTGGGAAGTCGGAAAGAGACACAATCTTGAGGTAATCAATCTCCTTAATCCTGACGGAACATTGAACGAGAATGTTCCAGAAAAATATCGCGGACTTACCTGCGAAAAAGCCCGCAAGCTCGTAATCGAGGACTTGACCGAAGCAGGCCTTTTCAAGGGTGAAGAAAAAATGACTCACTCAGTCGGTCACTGCTACCGATGTAAGACTGTCGTCGAGCCTTATTTGAGCTATCAGTGGTTCGTCAAAATGAAGCCGCTGGCCGAAAAGGCACTCAAGGCCTGGCGAGACGGTGAAATCGTCTTCTATCCACGAAAATGGGAAAACACATACACTCACTGGATGGAGAACATCCGTGACTGGTGCGTAAGCCGCCAGATCTGGTGGGGACACAGAATTCCTGCCTGGTACTGTGAGTGCGGCGAGACAATCGTAAGCCGTGAGGATGTCACAAAATGTCCGAAATGCGGCAGCACCAATGTAAAGCAAGATCCTGATGTCCTTGACACCTGGTTCTCTTCATGGCTCTGGCCTTTCTCAACCTTGGGCTGGCCTGAGAACACAGCAGACCTGCAGAAATTCTACCCGACAACAGCCCTTGTTACGGCTTACGACATCATTTTCTTCTGGGTCAGCCGCATGATTATGGCAGGCCTTGAATTCACGGGCAAGGCTCCTTTCCACGACATTTACATCCACGGTCTCGTCCGAGACAAGCAGGGCCGCAAAATGTCAAAATCCCTCGGAAACGGAATTGACCCGCTTGAAATCATCGAGCAGTACGGTGCTGACGCCCTTAAATTCACCCTCAGCTTCCTTTGTGCCCAGGGACAGGACATCCTCATCGACAACGAGTCATTCAAGATGGGCTCAAAGTTCTGTAACAAAGTATGGAATGCAAGCCGCTACATTCTCGGAAATCTCGAAGGCCGCAACCTCATTCCTGTAAAGGACTCTGACCTGAACGAGCTTGACAAGTGGATTTTCACAGAGCTTAACAAGGCCGCAAAAAATGCCCGTGAGGCTCTGGATTCATACCGCTACAACGACGCCGCAAGCGCAGTCTATGAATATTTCTGGTACAACTTCTGTGACTGGTATGTTGAGGCTACAAAACTCAGCTTCTGGCACGGCGATGACCATGAAAAAGACCGGGCAGTCTCAGTCCTCCTCAATGTCCTTGAAGAGTCACTCAGATTGCTCCATCCTTTCATTCCTTTTGTTACCGAAGAGATTTACTCAAAACTGCCTCGCACTGAAATCACCGAAAACCGCAAAAAGGCCGGTGAGCAGAAAATCATGTCAAACGAGACTTATTCAGACCTGCTCGTAACGGCTCCTTATCCTGAATACTCTGAAATCCGTGCTGACCAGAAAGTCATCACCCGTTTTTCAGTCCTGCAGGATTTAATCCGCTCAGTCCGGGGTCTTCGCAACGAGTGCGGAGTGAATCCGGCTGACAAAATCAACCTCGCCATTCTTATCGAAAAGGGAAGTGCGGCTGAAGTCTGCCGGGAAAAAGTCGAGATGATTCAGCTTCTTGCAGGCCTCTCAAAGGTCGAATTCGTTGAGACAAAACCTGCCAAGGCTATCGGTACAGTTGGCACAGGCTTTGAGGCCTTTATCCTTCTTGACGAGAACATCAACAAAGAGCAGCTTTTGCTTCATTTCCAGAAAGATTTGGAAAAGGACAAAAAGGACGCTGAGCGAACCGAAGCCAAGCTTAACGGCAAATTCGCCGAACACGCCCCTGCCGAGGTCGTTCAGGCCGAGCGGGACAAGCTGGCCGAAACAAAACGCCGCATCGAAAAACTTGGTACATATATCGAAGCGTTGAAATAAATGGAAAGTTGAAAACGGAAAACTGAAAACTTGGGGCGAGTCTCGGTGAAGACTATGCCTGAAGTGCAAGTGATTTACCGGGGATGTTAAGGGGCTTGCCCCTTAGGAGAGGGGGTAGGCGTAAATGAGGAGCGAAAGCGACGAATTGAAGCCGAGGGGGAGACTTCCCCCACCCAAATTTTCAACTTTCAACTTTCAATTTTCAGTTTGACAGGAGGAGTGTATGGCAAATAAATATGAGATGAAGACCGAAAAGCCTGACCAGATGGACAAGGAGCACATGCAGCAGCTCAAGCATATTATCCTTGCGCCGTACATGCAGCTTTCAACCGGGCTTATCGGAAAGGGCCGTCATGCGGGCGGAAACATGTTCCGTCATCAGATTGATACTCTCGGAATTCTCATTGATTACGGCTATATTGACTCCGTGCTTTTAAAGGCTTCTCTCGTTCACGATACGGTTGAGGACATCAAGGGCTTTGATTCCAACGAAATTGTTAACGCTGATTCTGAGGGGCAGGCCGTTCTTGACCTTGTCCTTGAAGTAACCCGCCGTGATGACGAGAATAAAATTCAGTTCTTGCGGCGCATCATCAACAACGGGAGCCAGAAGGCAAAAATCCTCAAATGCGCCGACCGAATCTCAAATATGATTTCCCTGGGCTTTGTCACTGACCCAAAATTCATCGAACGCTACTGTGACGAGACTGAATTCTATCTTCTTCCAATGGCCCTTGAGATTGACTACAACATGTATCAGGAGCTTATCGAGCTTATCAGAACCCGACGGCGATATCTTGAGGACGGCGGTTATTTCGACAACAGGCACAAAGATTCTTCGAGCGACATACTGAAGTAAAATTTGCCAATTCTTCTCATTTGTGAGATAATTTTTTCTATGAAATTTACAAAACGTACTCTTCCTAAAAATCTTCCGCTCTTGCTTAAAGAGCGGGTTTCCCAGTGTCCGAAAGTCTATCTTCAGGCGGCAAAAGACAAAAATTCAGTCTGGCAATACTACACTTACGAAGAATTTTATGAATCCGTGATTGCTTTTGCCCAAGCCCTGCTTTCAATCGGCATAAAACGAGGTGACAATATTGCCCTTATGAGCGACAACCGGCGGGAATGGTTTATCACGGATTATGCCATTCTTTGTCTTGGCTCGGCAGATGTTCCCCGGGGCTGCGACTCAATGGGAAGTGAGATGCGTTTTATCACTGCCTATGCTGACTGTAAATTCGGATTCTTTGAGAACGAGAGGCAGCTTTGTAAAATCCTGGAGAAAATCGAGGAAGTTCCCCTGCTTAAGACCGTCATTCTTTTTGACAAAATGACTGAAGAAGCCGAAGAAAGAGCGAAAAATGAGGGGCTTACTTTCTATTATTTTGAAGATTTGCTTGAAAAAGGCAGGGCTATAGTCGCAGAAAATCCTTTTGAGAAAAAAGCTCAGATTGAAGCCGAGATGGAAAAAACTTCTCCTGATGATGTGGCGACAATGATTTTCACTTCGGGAACGACAGGTACCCCAAAAGGCGTTATGCTTACCCACAACAATTACATTTCCCAGCTCTCGGTGATTCATGATTTCATCGGCTGTAAGGAAGGGGACTGGTGGATGACCATTCTTCCTGTCTGGCATGTTTTCGAACGCCTCATTCAGTATGTGGCCGTCCACATGAAGTGTGGTCTTGCCTATTCAAAGCCCGCAGCTCCGGTTCTCCTGCCTGACATGGCCTCTATCCGCCCTCAGTGGATTTGCGGCGTTCCTCGTCTCTGGGAGGCTCTTGCCAACGGCGTTATCCGTACCATGAAGAAGACCGGTGGACTTAAATATAAAATGTTCAATTTCTTCATTAAAATAGGTTCTGCCTATGCCAATATGAAGAATTATGTTTTCTGGAATATTCCCCAGCTTTCGGTCAAAAAACGCTGCCGTTTTTGTGACACAATGATTGGTCTTCTTCCCTGGCTTTGTCTCTGGCCCCTTCATAAGCTGGGCGACATCCTTGTTTTCAAAAAAATCCGTGAAAAGATGGGCGGCCGCATTTCAATCGCAATTTCAGGAGGCGGTGCCCTTCAAAAAGAAATCGACAATTTTTACCGGGCAATCGGCCTGAACCTGCTTGAAGGCTACGGAATGAGCGAGACTGCCCCTGTAGTTTCTTTCCGTGATTACAAACATCCCCGACCTGGTGTCGTTGGAATTGTTTTTCCGACCATGGAACTCCGCATTGTTGCCGAGGAGCACGGAGTCATAAAGAGCATGAATCATCTTGGACCTGGAAAGCAAGGCCTTATCGTTCTTCGCTCTCCTCAGGTGATGAAAGGCTATTACAAGCGTCCTGATTTGACGGAGAAGGTGATTGACAGGGACGGCTGGCTTAACACCGGTGACCTGGGAATTATGACCCATGACGGCGAAATCAAGATTACCGGACGGGCAAAAGACACAATAGTTCTTCTGGACGGAGAGAATATCGAACCGAGCATCATTGAATCCGCCCTGCTTGCCAGCGACTTCATCGAAAGCGTCATGGTGGTCGGCCAGGACAAGAAATACCTGGGTGCCCTGATTGTTCCCAGTAAGGACAATATCATTTCTTATGCTGACGAAAACAAGATTCCTTATGAGACTTATGAATCTCTTTTAACTGATTCCAGAATCCACAAACTTATTGAAGGAATCATTTCTGACACCATAAACACGGCCAACGGATTCAGAATCTGCGAGAAGATTTTTAAATTCGTGCTTGTTCCTAAGTCTTTTGAAGCTGGTGTCGAGCTTTCGGCTAAACTTGAGATGATGCGCTACAAAATCG
>CAMOEE010000167.1 GCA_946611835.1 uncultured Treponema sp.
TTTGAGCCGCCCGAGAGAGCAGGCTTCCGGTATTTTGCGTCGGCCTCAAATGAAGGCCCGGGGTATTTTTTGTCGCCGACATCCGGTGAAATATCATCGTAGCGGCAGACACCGTTCCAGTACATGTAGCCCCTGTTCACGCTGTCACGCACACCATAAATCTGCTGGCTAACATAATTTTTGTTGTACCAGGCGCGGTCATAGCTTGTCCATCCGGCGTAGAAAGCCTGAACCCAGGGTCGGATTACCAGTTTGTTTCGACCGATTACAGTGTTTCTGTAAGTTCCGTAATAGTAGACCCGGTAAGGTCTCTCGGAAACCGGCGCATAGGACAGGAAAGTCTGCTCAAAGTGGCTGGGGTAGAACATAGGACAGACCACATCCACATATTCGGCCAGCAATTCCACATCCTGACCGGTTCTAGTTCCTGAACGGTACCAGCCGTTCGCACCATAAATGTCGATTCCAATCGGGGCATTGATGTTGGCTCTTGCATACCTAAGGAAGGATACGAGAGCACTTTCCTTATCCATGCCCTCGCTCTTCCAGCGGAACTGGGCGTTGGCCATGTTCTTTCCGTCGGTTGGAAAACGGATATAGTCAAACTGAATCTCGTCGAATCCCCGCGCAATCAGCTCCTGGGCAATGTGAACATTGTATTCCCAGACTTCAGGCGAGTAAGGATCGACCCAGTTCTCATCATAATAGAGAGTTTTTGTCTCACCGGTCTCGTTTCCACTCTCATCCTTGACCTTTTCGTAGCCGGAGATTCCAAGCCAGGGACGGTTCAAGGCCTTATCCCAGACGGCGTACTGCTTCTTTCCGTAGCCGGCAAGATTTTTGTCCTTGAAGGTGACGATTCGGGCGATAAGGTAGATGCCCTGCTCTTTCATCATTGGAACGAAGGTATCGATGTCAATCCTGTATTTTGAGACATATCCCTTTTCCTGAATGAGCGGGTCCTTTGCCTCAAAACGAATCAGGCCGTAGTCGTCCTTCATGTCGATTACCATTGCATCAAGATTGTTGTCCCTGATGATTTTTTTGTACTGGTCGATTCCAGTTTTTGTCATGAGCTTGTGAGCCTGAACATAAATCGCCTTTCGGTCCAGTGCTGTCTTTGCATATTTGTTGTTCACATCATCCGGATAAAGGAGCCAGAGTTCGCCCAAAGTAAGGCCAGGATTTTTTTCATCAGTGGCGTTTGGAATCCATGCTGAATAAAGGGTATCTTCCTTACCAAGGACATTGAATGAATCCTTCCATTTGTTGTATTCAGGAGGCATGAAATCCAGATTTTTTGTCGCAGGATTGTAGGCGGCAAGTTCACCGGGTCGGGTATAAATGAGCTTGGTTCCGTCCCAGAAAAGGGAATCAATCGTATCAACGGGTTCACTTCCGGCATACAAAAGCTCGCCCCTCTCAGATTTCCAGTCAAAACGGTAAATGCGTGGAAGATAAGACTGGGAGACAAAAATCTCAGTGACAGGGAAACCGTCGGCATCCGAGAAGACTACAGGCAGGATGTCGGCAATCTCGTCAGGGTAAGACTGGGTTTTCATGTTCTCGAAACCGCCGTTACAGTCCTTCCATGCAGGCTTTTTTGCCAGAGGCAGGCAATAAGAGAATCCGAAAATCGTGTGGGCCATAAAGACCACCAGATCAGTCTGAGGAGCCGTAGCAGGGCTAAGGCTCCCGTCTGCATTCTGGCTTGCAGGCTTTCCTGTTCCTATGCGGTTCATGTCACAGACAGCGACAGCCTTGATTCCGGAAGTAGAAGATGAATTTGCCCCGATTGATTTCCAGCTGCTTCCGCCGTCGTAAGTGATGTAGACATCGTCTTTTGTTGCGGTAACGAGGATATTCGGATTGGTCGGATGAGCGGCAAGATCTTTCAGTTGAGCAGGCTGCTTTAAGAAGGTCGCCTTGCTGCCGTCATACTGTTTAATAGTAAGAAATGGAAGTCCTTCGTTCTTAAACTCGAAAGTAACCAGGTCAGAGGAAGAGATTATGCCCTCTGATGTGAGAAAATACCAACGCACTTTTGAATCGTGACGGTCGTCAACACGAAGGATTTTTGAGACTTTTCCGCCGCTCCAGAGGGGTATTGCGGTCTTACTTCCGGTTATCTTGTACAAGCCTGACTCGCTTCCGGCAAGAATAAACTGAGAAGAAGAGGAATCGGAAGTGCTCTCATAAGAGGCAGGAAGCTTGTAAATCGAAGTGTCCTCTGTCTGGGCCGTAGCGATGCATGAAGTCAGAGAAATTAAAAACCAAATTGAAAATAGTATGCGCATATCTTAACTATCGGAATTTTTCACTCTTGAATTCACAAAATCATCACTTGAATTCACAGTTTTTTTTGTAGATAATGGGAAATATGAAAAAACAAAACAAGAAAACAGATAAGAAATCAGTTTCATTTTTTAAGACAAATAAAAAAATCCTTGCAGGAACTCTTGCCGCACTCTTACTGGCACTTGCGGCTGCTGCAATAATAGTATTCTCGCCCTCAAAGAATTTTACAGTCGCTTTCTATAAAATAGATGATTCACAGCGAAAGGGCATAAGCGAAGTCATAACAAATATCGCAAAAGAAAAAAATATCACTGTCAAGTTTCTCCAGTATGAATCAGAAAAGTCTCTGGAGGACCAGATTCCAATAGCAAAGAAGCCGGCGGTCATAATCACTCAGGCAGGCTTTGCTCTTGAAACAGCCCTGGACAAGGCCTCACCAAAAGCTCTTCTCTCATCCGAAATCTCACAGGGCATGACATCTTCAATGCGCTCGGGAATAAAAGAAAAGGACGGATTGATTACCGCCATTCCCTTTCTTTCAAGCCATTTTGAAGTTGACATCGACCTTAACGAATTCCGAAATTCAAACACAAAACAGGTAAACACATGGAATGATGTCGAGAAGTTCATGAGGGAACAGAAACGCAAGAAGGACTCGCCGATGATTTTTGCAGGCGGAAACCCAGACTCTTTCCTCAACCTTATGGGAGCCTTTGCGGAATCAATCGACGGAGCACAGTCTTATTATGATGCCAGCCAGATTCTCAAGGACAACCAGAAGAATTTCAACGCCGTGCGTGTCGCCCAGAAACTCTGCGACGAGCCGGATTCTCCCCTTGCAACAAGCGTAAAACTCTTAAAATCATGGTACAAGCTCGGGCTGATTCACCAGGGTGCTTTTTCGCTGCAGAACACTGATGTGGAGGCATTCGCCTCAAACAGGCTTGCAAGCGTGCTTTTCATGTCTCTCGAAGAGCACAGGGCAACGGCTACAAAGACAATCTCCCGCTATTCTTCAATTTACTTCCCGTCAGAGCACGGTGCAAATTCCCGGATTTTCACAGGAAAGACTTACTACGCAGTTCCTATGGTAAAATCAAAAAAGGCTGCCGAAATCATAGCAGCCCTTCTTTCAGTCCAGTCACAGGAGAGCTTGAGCCGGGTAACGGGCCTGGCACCGGTTCTGGCCCAGTGCAGGATTCCGGACAAGCAGGCCGAAGATGCCCGCTTCTGGGTTGCCGCAACGACCTGCCCGCTTGCAGGCTTGAGCAGCGAAGTTTACCTAACCAAAAAGCAGAAAGAAGCTCTCAGCGCAGAAATTGCGAGCAGAATCAAGAACTAGCTTTCTTTTTATTTTGTGGCAAGGTTTACAGAAAGCACTTCTGCGGCCTCGTCACCGAATTTTGCGCCCATTCCGGCATATTTCGAACCTTCTTTGATTTCGAGGTAGCCAGACAGGTTTACGGTTCCATCCGGGTTGCGGCATTTTGCGTCCACATCAAGGGAAACAAGAGGATGTACTGTTGACTTCATCTCGCTATTGTAGAGGTCGGCCACTCCACCCTCACCGACTTTATCGCCGTTGAAAATCGTAGCTTCCGAAGTGACATAATTAAAAGTCTTCTTCTTTTTGTCGGTAAGATAGATTGAATCAGATATTTTTGCCGCCACAGTACATTCAGTTGATTTTCCGCCGAATTTATCGACCTGTGCAGGACTTACGCTTCCAATCATGCTGACAAGTTTTTTGAAGACTCCGCCGGCATAAGTCCTGTAGAAATTGAAGTTAGAGTTGATGTTTGCGTATGAAGTGCAATTTGAGACATTAAGCGCGCCGCCGTTTCCGTTGTCGGTGAAGCCGTCCTTTCCGTTCTCGAAAGCGACAGAATTCTCGACTATGTGAGGAGTCGGACACTGATTATTTGAGCCTCCGAGTTTGAAACCGTTCATGTCACCGTTAGCATAGTTTGCGCCGCTTGTGGTTTTTCCGTTCTGGAAAGCGACACAGTTTCTGATTGTGACCACTCCAATCGGTCCTGTAGCAGGTTTGGCGTACAAATCCCAGCCGTCGTCGCAGTTTGCATAAGAGATACAACCGTCGAAAACATTTCCGTCACCACAAGTAAGCTTTGAGGCAAATCCATCGGCGTTCTCGCCAGTCTTGTCGTCCTTGTTGTCAAAAGAAGTACAGTTGAGAATCAAGTTGTTAGCAGGCCAGTCTTTTTTGTCGCTTAAGTCTTTTGAACGGCGGGCAATCTGTAAACCAGTGTCCTGATTTGCCTGGAAAAGACATCGCTCAACGATATTGTTGCTTCCTGTGACATACATTCCGTTATCTCCGGCGTTGTAGCAGGTAATTCCGTAAATGTGCCAGAAGCTTCCGTCAAGCTGAAGTCCCCGTGCAGAATCTGCGGTGGGCTGGGTTGAGAAGTCAAGAACGGCAGTTTTACCGCTCTCAGGAAGAAGATATTTTCTTGCGCTCTCACTTCCGTCATTACCGAATGCGATTGAGAGAGTTTTGGAGAGCTTGTAAACTCCGCCTTTAAGGACAACAGCACCGCCGGCAGGGATTTTTGAAACTGCAGTCTGAATATCCATAGGGCTTTGCTTTGTTCCTTCTCCGTCAGCTTTTCCGTTCGGGGAAACGAAAAGAACATTTTTGATTGTGTCAGTATCAACAGACGAAATGTTCGTGCGCATTCCGACTTTTAAGCCGTTCTTGTATTCAGGCGCAAAGGCAGAATTATCAAGGACTGGTGTGACGGCCTCGCTTGAAGTCTTTTTTTCGACACCACCCTCTGAAGAGGAACCTGTTGACCAGTAAAGCCCGTAGATGTTGATTCCGTCTTTTGCAGAATAGATTGCGATATAGCCATTTTCGTCTGCCTGAACTTCACCTGAAAGAGTGCCTTCCTTTGTCGGAGCATTTCCCAGATTCACATCGTTAGCCATCAAAGTACGGTCAGCCGCATCTTTATTTGAAGAGGCCAGATCAAGCCTTAGAGTTCCTTTTTGATTTGCACCGACATAAATCACGATACTTCGGCTGGACTTGCTGCCCGTTCCGCCCAGTTTAATTCTTTTCTTGTATTCGACACCACCGACCTTTTTCTTGCTGCCATCAACAACAATGCTCTTATCCGAATCGGCATTGACAATCACATTGTATTTTACAGTACTTGAAGTAAAAGATGACTCCGTAATGTCATTCGCACAAAGAGAAGTGAATGCTTTGAGTCCTTCCGCACTGTCAGGGATTTCGCTAAGCTCACCATCCTCATTTGAATTT
>CAMOEE010000168.1 GCA_946611835.1 uncultured Treponema sp.
AAGACATCCGTGAGAACCACTATCCAAAATTCGGCAAACACTTGCCAAAAGAGCTCACAGCTTGTTTGGATGATCTCGAAGCACGTCTTTCAAAATAAGCTCGCTTGAGCAAATAAGTTAAACTTGACCGTTTAATTTAAAACCACAGATTACACAGATGACACAGATTATAAATTCTAATCCGTGGAATCTGTGACATCTGTGGTTTATTTTTTTTATATGTGTCTATTCGCGTCTAAACGTTCGTTTGTTTGATTTTTTTGAACTTATGTAGGATAATACAAGCATGATTAAGACTTACGACATTGATTTGGATGATGAACTTGTTGAGGGAGCTTCACGGCTTTTTGAGAGTCTTGGAACGGACATCGACAGCGCTATAAAGATTTTTTTGAAACAGGCTGTTTTGCGAAAAGGCTTTCCTTTTGAAATAGCAGTCCCGGAGGAAGCGGAAAGCGGAAAAGTGAAAGTGGAAAGAGAAGTTGCTTTTGAAGGCGAGATTTCTGCTCAAAGTGAGTCGCCTGCTGAAGTCTCTGATTCTGCCGGCGATATTCATGGCGGGATTACTGAAGACGAAGAAAGTGCGGCCGCTACTGTGACTTCTGTTTCGGCTGAGATTGCGGCCCGTGTTGCGGCGAACGAGGCTCTTGTGGCTGAAATGCGAAAGGAAATCGGTGACAAAGAAGTTACACCGGAATTCGACGAGAACGAGGATGACGGCACTCATGGAAATTATGAGCAGCAGAAAGTGGAAAAAGCCGCTCCAGGGGGAGACGAGCCTGCTGAGAACGAAACCGCTCCTGCTAGAGCTGAAGAGCCTGCCAAAAACGAGCCGGAAGCCCAGGAAGATGACTCCGAAGACGAAGATGAAACAACACCCGACAATCTCTTCGACGCCTGGGATGTAGGGGACGAGGAAGAGATAGGTTGTAAGTAGCTTTGCTTAAAACCTTACAACGCATGTGATTGGCAGATGATCTGAGTATCCCCTGCCGTTCCACTGCTGGTATCTCAGCGGATGACCTTCACTGTCGGCCCATTTTCCTGTGTTTTCCGCACAAAAATCCGAGAGCAGAATCTTACCAGAGGCAAAAAAATGGTCTATCCGCTCCCAATTATTTTTGTACCAGTAGCTTCCAGGCAGCGCAAAACTTCCATTTTCCAGAATCCATGGCGAGAAGACCTCGACATTATTTTTCCCGTGTAAAATCAGGTTTCTTTCTTTTTCTTTATTAAAAGATATATCAAATTCAGAAATATCCTTGTTAAAATCCCCGCAAGCCAGAAGGGGACCCTTATTCTTAGCCTTTGACATCAGCCTTGCTAGAAGAATTTCCTGTTTCTTTCGCCATATTTCCGAAGACTCTGAGCCGCTGCTTTTACTTTTCCAGTGGTTTACGAAAATCGTGAGAGTCTTTTCTTTTAAGTAGAGCGAAAATTGAATTATAGGCCGCATTGAAGGAGCTGTCCCATTAGTCCTTATATCAAGCGAGTGAACCGTGACTTCTCCAATCGGAAGCCTTGAGAGAACGGCGCAACCTATGGAACTTCCTTCGCTGATGGCGAACAGCCCGTGCTGGTACAACTTTGAGAAGTCGAATGTTCCGGAAAGCCTGTTTGCTATGTCCTGAAGCTGGGATTCTTTTTCGAGTTCTTCCATTATTACGACATCTGCATCAATTTCTTTGATTACGTCTGCAAGCCTGTCCAGCCGCTCTTCATATTTTTCTTTGTTCCAACCGCTTTTAGGATTCTTGAATTCGGTGTATTCGTTTCCGTCAAAAGTCGCATCGAAAAAGGTCTGCAGGTTCCAGTTCATCACTTTTATGCTCTGGCTCCATTCATCTTCCTGCGCTTTTCCCTCTGGCTGCCGGGAACAGGAGACAAAAATCATCAGGGCAGAGACTAAAAGCATCAGCCGTCCATGCACTTTATACTGCGGTCTAAATTTTATTTTCTTCATGCTTATATATAGTGAAAAAAAATCACTTTTCGGCAGTAAATTTGAAAAAAAGTTTAAAAAACTGTAAAAATAAATCGAAAAATATTGAATTTAGCTTTATAATTGAACTATCTGGGGTTCTTATGAAGCAAAAAATTCACATTTCGATTCTGTCTATAAAGCTGCTTGCAAGTGCGGCTCTCTTTGGCGTGCTTATGTTTGCGGTCAACAGTTTTATGAGCTATAAAGAATTTAAAAAACAGGTCGAAGGACTTTACGGAGATGTGACAAGACAGTTAGCCCAGACGGCCAATTCTTATGTCTCTACGGAACGAATCTTTTACTGGCTTACCGAGGGCAGCGACGGTTTTTGGGATTCAGCAAACCAGCGTCTCAACGAACTTACCGAAACCGCTGACCTTGCCTTCATTTATCTTACGGTAGTTTCCCCGGATTACAAAAGCCGGACATACATTTTTGATGCGGTCAGCAGCCTGGTCGCAAGTGAGCCTTATTCTCTGGGCTATGTCGAGTCTCTGGAAAAAAAGGACCCCCTCTATATCGAAAACCTTCGGAAGATAATAACTGAAGGCGAGCCGATGAGTTTCTTCTCTTACAAAAAGGGCGGCGGGCATGTAACGACTTCTGTTCCTGTCAAAGATTTTACCGGTTCAGTTGTCGCTGTAATGAATGTCGTAAAGCCAATGCATGAGGTCCAGGCCTATAAAGAAAAATATCTTCGCTCAATGATTCTTGCGGCCCTCTTTCTCACGGTTTTCTTCGTCCTTTTGTATTCAATGGCGATTATGCTTGGAATTGTCCGTCCCCTCCTGCTGATTATCGAAGAGACTTCTCATTTTGCCGAGCACCATGGTGAGCTTACCGGCCTGCTCAAAAAAATCAGGAGCAGGGATGAGCTTGGCGTGCTTGCCAAGTCGGTCGAAAAGATGAGCGTTGACATGAACAAGTACATAGCTGATTTGACTCATGCTACTGCCGAAAAAGAAAGAATCGGTGCCGAGCTTAATGTTGCGACAAAAATTCAGGCCGAGATGCTGCCTAGGGTTTTCCCGCCTTACAAAAATCATCCGGAAATTGAGCTTTATGCTTCCATGACTCCTGCAAAGGAGGTCGGCGGTGATTTCTATGATTTCTTTATGATTGATGATGACCACTTTGCCGTGGCTGTGGCTGATGTCTCTGGCAAGGGTGTTCCGGCGGCTCTTTTTATGGTCGTCGCAAAAACCCTTCTTAAGGAAGCTGCATTCCGCTACAAGACTCCTGCTGAGATTTTTGCCCATGTAAACAATATTTTGTGCGAGAATAATGAGTCAGGGCTTTTCGTCACCTGCTGGATGGCCATTCTTGAGATAAGCAGCGGAAAACTGACTTTTGCGAATGCCGGACACACATCGCCATTGATTTACAGGGACAAAAAAATCGACTTCCTGAAGACTTCTCCTGACCTGATGCTTGCCGCAATGGAAGGAATGCCTTACGAAAATCATGAGATTACGCTTTCTTCTTGTGACAGGTTGCTTCTTTACACTGACGGTGTAACCGAGGCTACCAATTCCGGCAATCAGCTTTACGGTGAGGAAAGACTTCTGAAAAGGCTTTCCATGGAAAAGCCAGAGGTGCTTGCTCCAAAAGAGGTCGTTGACTTTGTGCGGGCGGACATAGACGCTTTTGTTGGGGAAGCCCCCCAATTTGACGATATAACGATGCTGGAAATGCTATATAAAGCAAAATCTGAGTAATAAAGAACGGAGGACAAGATGAAAGAACTTCAAATAGCCGCTGATGATAAAAACATGGACGCAATTAACGATTTTATTCACTCTGTCATGCCTGACGACTGTTCCCCTGGCATAATTTATAAAATTGATTTGGCTGTCGAAGAAATTTTCGTAAACATCGCTCATTATGCCTATGCGCCTGAGACAGGGGATGCCTGGATCGGTGTTTCCTTTGAGAATGGTATGCTTACAATAGTATTCCGTGACAAAGGTAAGCCTTTTAACCCGATAGAAAAAGAAGACCCCGATGTGACGCTTTCAGCAGAAGAGCGGGATATCGGGGGACTTGGAATATTCCTTACGAAAAAATTTATGGATAGCGTGGAATACGAGTTTAAGGACGGCCAGAATATCCTGACCATCAAAAAAGCACTTGGATAAGATTAGATAATATTGAGAATCTTATCCATTCCCGTTGCCTCAAGAACCTGTTTACAGAAATCCGATGGCGAGCGGAGTATCATTTTGCCACCGGTAGGCAGCATGATTTTGTGAGCCAGAAGAATCACACGGAGACCTGCGCTCGATACATATTCTATGGCACTCAAATTGAGATAAAGATTCTGCTTAACCTTTGGAATCTTGTTGAGTACGGCTTCAAGCTGCGGTGCCGTTCCTGTATCAAGGCGGCCTTCAACGATCAGTTCGATTCCATCTGGCTGTTTGTTTTCTTTGATTGTCATATTATACCCCTGTAAATATTATATTGTTTGCTAATTTGCTTGCGTGAATACGCTGCGGCAGACCCTGAATCCGAGGTTGCTGCTTTTGCTGTTTGTTGAGCTTCCCGTGCGGTAGAATACCGTGCACTGCTGAGGATCATCGAGCCAGCTCCCGCCTCGTTTTACATGAAGTGAGCCGATTGCAGGCCCCCTCGGGTTTGTCTGCGGAACCAAAGGAAGAGTGTTTGAGAAATAGTCCCAGCACCATTCGTTTACATTGCCGGTCATGTCGTAAAGACCGAGGGAGTTCGGCTCTTTTGTGGCGACATCATGGGTCTCGATGTTGCTGTTCTCGCCGTACCATGCGATTTTGCTGATATCGTTGCTGCCTGAGAATGTGTAGTTCTGCTGCTTTTTGCCGCCCCTGGCCGCATATTCCCATTCGGCTTCTGTTGGAAGACGATAGCCGTTGGCAAGAAAATTGCAGTTGACCCTCTTCCAGATAGGGCTTGCCGTATCGAACTGAGAGAGGTTTGTCTCTGTTCCGATGTTGTAACACGGAGACAGCCCCTGCTGAACGCTGAGCGCATTGCAGTAAATGATTGCTTCGCCCCAATCGACCATTTCGACAGGACGATTTGCACCGGTGAGTTTTGACGGGTTTTTACCGGTTATGTGAGCATATTGCTGCTGAGTGACAAGTGTTTCTGACATATAGAAGTCTGTGAGCGAGACCGGAGAATTTGTCCTTGAACCGCCCATGAGGAAGTGGCCGCCTTCAACCTTAAGCAAATTTGGAAGCAGCCCGAGTTTTACTTTGACTGTTGCTGCAAGTGATGAAGTTGGGGCGACGCTCTTTATTGGAGTAACAGGCTTTCCGCACTGAGAGCAGAATTTATCAATGGCGCTTAAGGTTCCACCGCAAGATGGGCAGGAACGGCAGACTTTTGTGTCTCCGACCGGGAAACCGCAGTTGCTGCAGAAATTTGCATTGTCTGGAAGCTCTGTTTTGCATTTGATACAGTTCAGCATAATTCTTCTCCAAAATTTAACTTAATAATTATACCACACGAATTTCAAAAAGTACACAAAGAAATCTTCTTATAAAAAAAGGCTGCCCAAAATGAAACAGCTTTACGCATGTTCCAGAAA
>CAMOEE010000169.1 GCA_946611835.1 uncultured Treponema sp.
GCTGCACGGTCGTAAAAACAGCGGTTAGCGAGGGTAGTGACAGCAAGGGAAGCCTCTACGCTAAAGGAAGCCTCACCATCACAGGAAGCGGAAGCCTTAGCGTCACCCAGGCTTACAAAAACTGCATCGCATCAAAAGACGGAATCCTCACAATTGACGGTGGCACCCTCACGCTCAAAAACTACACTTCAACGAGCAATACTGGCAAAAACGGACTTTTCGGCGGACAGGGAATCATTGTAAATGACGGCACTATCACTTTCAACGGATACGGAATTATCTCAACGAGCGACATGCGAAAGGCGAACGGATTTAAGACTGATGACGAAGACTACACCTCAAGCTATGTAAAACTCAACGGCGGAACTGTGACCGTAACAACTTACAATGGAAAAGGAATCAACGCTCCAAAAGTCTATATCTCTGGTGGAACGAATACATTCACGATAACTGGAATTACGACTTATTCTGAAAGCACAAAAACTGGAAGTTGGTACGACGCTGACGGGGCAAAAGAATCTGGAACCGTAAAATTCGCCCCGGAAGGAATCGAGGGTGAAAGCATTATCGAAATCTCTGGTGGCTCTACAATCGTTTCTGCTCCAGATGACGGAATCAATGTGAGCAATACCGGCGGAAGCCTCAGCATTTCAGGCGGATTCTTGTTCGTAAAGGCTCAGGGCGATGGTCTTGATTCAAACGGAAACATCACGATTTCAGGCGGAACGGTCGTCGTAAGTCAGACTGGTAACGGAAATTCCCCCATTGACTGCGGAGACGGATATTCTTTCAAAGTGACTGGAACGAATGCCACCGTATTTGCTATGGGGGGAAGCGGCATGTTCAGCGAGAGCATTCCCTCAAGCACAGTAAGCCCGATGATTTACTCAACTTCAGTCAGCGGCTCCGGTTCTCTCGGTGTAAATGGAATTATCGGAGTTACATCGCCTCTTTCTTATGGTGCTGCGATTTTGGTAAGCTCAAGCCTCACAAGCGGAACAAGCTACAAGTTTGTAAAAGGCGGCACTATCAGCGGAACGGAAGTCGTTTCTGGAACAGGAGTTTACTTCCCGGCGAAAGTTTCGGGAAGTTCAACAGTCTCTGCGACTGCTACTACTTCAAGTTCCTCAAGTTCGTCAGGCCCAGGCAGAAGATAAAGCGGCCCGACGCATTTTCAGGAGTTTTTATGAAAAAAAGATTTCTTACAATGACCATATTTCTGCTTGCTTCTCTCTCACTCTTTGCAAAGAGCAGGCTTACGATAAAGAATACCGTCGGCGCTGATCTGGACGAGGTCGGGGATTACGATTTTTTCACTAATTCAAAAGAAACTGATGTTAACGGTGATATCCAGTCCTCAAACAGCATTGCATTCGGCGACCGCTTTCAGCTTGATTATGAAAGTCCCCTCGTGAATGCCCGCACCCGCCTTGAATTCTTGTACTCAAATGCGGATACGGCGAAGGCTAAATTCCTCTTCGTTCCGGCAGGTTTCGTTCATTTCACGCCGATTCAGCAATTCGGAATTGTGGCAGGCAATAATTTTTACAAATACTTTGCGATTCCTTCTGCTTATCTTGCGGCGGCAGACGATACCACGAAATACGGCAGACTGCTCACTGATTCATTGGGCGAGGAGCGCTATTTCGGCTCGGAGAATGTGGCTGTCTTCTCGAACGGATTTGCC
The DNA here is from genome assembly GCA_946611835.1 of uncultured Treponema sp. Classification (GTDB taxonomy): domain Bacteria; phylum Spirochaetota; class Spirochaetia; order Treponematales; family Treponemataceae; genus Treponema_D. The sequence continues at coordinate 1,688 of CAMOEE010000169.1, forward strand.
GGCGGCATAACAAGCAGCTGGAACTTCGGTCCTCTTTTCTATCTCAATCTTGCCGGCGGGGCCACGATGTACCCTGACGAGAATGAGTTTGAGAAAGCCTTTGATTTCGGGCTTAATGCAGGTATCAGCCAGCTTTTTGATTTCGGTTTCACGGCCCACAATGTCACTGAGGATGACAGAAAATACGGACTTTTCGCAGGCTACACAGGGAATCCGGACCTTGTTCTCAACACAGGATTTTACTACAACTTCACGGATTCCGATTATCTGGCTGAGGCCCGGGTCACGAGAAGCGGCGTCGATAAATTCAAAAAACAGAAGACTGAATACGCCCTTGGCCTTACAGGCGGTTACAATTTCAGGGAAGTTGGGTTCAGCGTCTATGCTGATTTCATTACTGGCCTGAACGATGCGTATATCGGAACGATTGAATATTACGACGAGAGCGGAAATCTTGTAACAGAAAAAACTTCGGTCATCAAGCGGGGGTCTACAATCGTAAAATATTATTACAGCAGCAAGGGAAAAAAGAAATACCGTACGGATGAATATTCTGAGGGGGCGGTCCCCCTTTATGCTCAGCTTCGCTTGAATTATGTTGCCAGCACAAGTCTTGAGCTTGCCTGTAACATAAAATTAAGGGCCATGCTCAGGGATTCATCTCAGAGCTGGTTCACATTCTATCCGAGGGCAATAATCTCACCAGAATCGATTCCCGGCGAATTCTCGGCCGGTGTCCGTCTGGATATGAATCTCACCCGTTACGACGGAATTTCGTCAATATCGATTCCGCTGACCTACACTTATAAGTTTAAGAAAAAGTTCTAGGGCCTAAGAGAAAACTTATGGTATTCCGAGGGCTTTTTCATATAAAATTATAGACTTGGGGGGTATAATAAGCTTATGGGAATTTGTAGAAAAGCTCTTTGCATTATTTTTGCTTCTCTTTTCGCACTCTCCGTGTTTGCAGCTCCCGGTGGCGGGGGTGGCGGCGGAGGTGGTTCGCATGGAGGCGGTTCTCGAGGAGGCGGAGGCCCTGGCGGCGGCAGATCTACATCTGGCAGCATGAGATCTTCTGCTGGTTCGAGAGGAACTTCCCGCAGCGTAAGGTCTTCCGGTGGCAGCCGCCCGTCAAGTGAATCCAATAGACCAGGCAATTCTTCCAAGTCTGTGCGTCCGTCTGAATCCAAAACTCCTGGTCCAACAAGTCAGGTCAGTCCTTCATCATCAGTCTTTTCATCTTCTACTCCAGATGTAAACGCTCCATCTTTCGGCAGCAATGGCTCTGGTGGCGGTGATCATTTCTCAAATTCTCCTGACCAGGACTCTATAGGCATACCGTCTTCAAACGAAAAAATCATGCCCGAAATGATAAACTATCGCGGCAACCGTATCCTTTCAGAAGGCGGGGAATTCGTTCTTCAAAATGTCAGGAGCGAGCGTACAAATAATAACGAAGTCACGCTGGAGATTTCTTTCAATCAGAGCGTAAATCCCCTGACTTTCTCAGTAGATTCCATTCTCATAGACGGAGCCGCAATTTCTTCAAAAACAAAATTTTCTTTTAACAAAAAAGGTGATACAATAAGAATAGCCGTTCCAAACAAAGGCGAAAAAATGAATCTTATGATTCAGAATGTCGAGTCTTTTGACGGAACTGTAATTGCTCCCGTTCAAATCGAAGTAAAATAACTGGCTATGGAGAATTTTATGACAGAAAGCGTTGGTAATCTTAATGTTCTTATCGTTGAGGACGACAAAGGAATCTCGGATTTTATCATTCCCGAGCTTGAGCACGAAGGATTTAAAACAAGGCTCGCCGAAACAGGCCGTCAGGCACTTGATATGTTTGAGACCCAGGAACCGGATCTGGTCCTCCTTGATGTCATGCTTCCTGAGCTAAACGGCCTGGAAGTCTTGCGAAGAATTCGCACAAAATCAAATGTGCCGGTCATCCTTGAGACAGCCCGGGGCGAGACAATCGACAAAATCACAGGTCTTAATGCCGGTGCCGATGACTACATTCCAAAACCCTTTGAGATTGAGGAACTGCTTGCCCGAATCAACGCCCTTTTCCGAAGAATCAATTTCTTAAAGCCGGCGGATTCCAAACTTTCTGTCCGCAGCCTTGCCCTCAACATTGACAGAATGAGCTGCTCGGTCGGTGAAAACGAAATTCAGCTTTCAAAAACCGAATTCCTTATGCTCAAGACCTTCATCGAAAACCAGAACAAGGTGCTTTCCCGCTCGGACATTATCGACGCTATCTGGGGAAAGGGTCATTACATCGACGAAAATACAGTTGATGTCTATGTCGGCTACCTCCGCTCAAAAATAGCAGAACATACAAAAGAAGAATTTATCAAAACTGTTCGTGGCACCGGCTACATGATGGTCTAAGATGAGTCATAAGTTCTTCCGCTCCTTTTCAGCACGCCTTTCGCTTCGTTTTATGTTCATAATGACCGGGGCGGTCGTGCTTCTCTCGGTGTTTTTTTTGTTCTTCATCCGCTCGCTTGTCTTTACGAGTCAGGAAGTGGAGCTTAAAAATGCCGAAAAGATAGTTTATGCAAAACTTGAGGAGCGGCGACTTGAGTCATCATCGGCGCCTAAATTCGGCGGTACCCTGGGAGCAATTCCTGAACTTCCTTATTACATCTCTTACATTATTTATGATGTGGATGATCTCCTGCTTCTGGCTACAAACGACCCCTTCCTTCCATATCTTCCTGACACCAGGGGAAAAGCAAAACGATATTTTGAAAAGGATTACTTCTTTGACGGTGACCTGAACATCCTTTATTGTGCCAGCCAGCACTCAGAGAGTGAGCATACGGTCATCGCCGCCGTTGTATTGAACCTCGATAACAATTTTGCCCTTGAAATCTTCCGTAAACTTCCTCTGGCCTTCCTTTTCCTGTCGATTCCAATCCTGATTTTATCTTTTCTGGTTTCCCTTTTTATAACCCGAAGGACAATCCGGCCTGTCGTCAAGATTACCAAGGCCGCTCAGTCAGTCACAATCGAAAATCTTTCTGACCTTCTGCCTCTTTCTGGCTTTGACGACGAAATCGACGAGCTCTCAAAGACATTCAACGCCCTTTTCCTTCAGCTTAAGCGGGACTTTGACCGGGAAAGGCAATTTTCCAGCGATGTTTCCCACGAACTGAACACGCCGCTTACCGTAATTTCGGGGCAGGCAGGTCTTCTGCTAAGGTGGGGCAAAAATGACCCTGCCCAGCTGGAAAAATCACTGAACGCAATCAAGGCCGAAGCCAGGACGATGCATTCAATCATCTCGAATCTCCTGCAAATTTCCAGAATCGAAAGCGGAAGAATCAAGCCGCAAATTTCGGAAGTTCAGATAGGCGGCCTCTTCTCATGGCTTGTCGAAGAATTCAAGGCCATTGCACCCAAAGTTACTTTCCATATCGGGCAGACAGGCCTCTCGCTCCAGACCGACTCAGAAATGCTTCATCAGATTCTCACGGTCCTGATTTCAAACAGCGTAAAATATGCCGGTGAAGGTTGCGCAATCACTCTGAAGGCCGAAAAGCAAGGCGGAAAAATCATAATTGAGCAGAGTGACGACGGTCCGGGCTTTTCTGAAGAAAGCCTGCCTCACATTTTTGAGCGCTTTTACAGGGCCGACGAAGCCCATTCAAGAAAAATCTCCGGCTCTGGTCTGGGCCTTGCAATCGCCCAGACTCTCTGCACCGCTTTAAACGCAAAAATCTCCGCACGGAACAAAGATCCGCACGGAGCCTGCTTTACAATCGAATTTTAACCTTATGCGATGTTAATCTGAATCTTGCGTGGTGCAATCTCAGCTTTTCGCGGGATTCGGACAGTCAAG
>CAMOEE010000170.1 GCA_946611835.1 uncultured Treponema sp.
TTTTATATGAAAAAGTTGCTGCGTAACATGATTGCATCTGTCCTGACTTTCGGGGCACTTTCTGCAATCTCTGCCCAGAACCGCAAGGTTGAGGTCTGGGATTTTGGTGGCGTTGAGGAGGAAGGGGCCCTCAATCACATTTCGCTCGCCGATTTGGACAAAATGGAAGAACTTGCCGCTGACGGAAAATTTGCCGTAGACGGTAACATTGTCTTTGGCGACCTGTCCATGAGCGTCTTAAAGAACGACCGCGCTTACAATTCTGGCAAAAAAAATTATGGCTCTCAGGGCTATGTCTCTTGCGAATTTGAAGACGGATACAAGGCTGACGGTATCTGGTACTGCAACGGAAAGGGCGGAGAAAACCGCCGTTATCTTCTTATCAACAATGTGAAGGCTGGCGATGTAATCACTTTCTATGCCCGCCTGAGCAATTCCGGGGACGAAAAAATTCACTTCGCTTCCCTTGATTCAGAAGGAAATAAAAACAATATTCAGGATGAAGTGGCTGCAATCTCAAACGAATCGCTCCGCTATTCTTACATTGCCCTGACATCAGGTTCTTACAAAATCTATTGTGAAGCTGCTGTCGGTAAGCCTGTTTACTACCGTCTTGTGCGCAGCCCCGCTGTCGAAGTTTCCGGGCTTTTGACTTCACTTCCTGCCGGAAAGGGGCAGCTGAAATTCATCGTAAAAGAGACGAACCAGGAGCTTACTGCAAGCATTTCAGGTTCTTCTTACAAGGCAAGCCTTCCTTCAGGCTATTCATTCACCGCTGTCTTCACAGGAATCAAAGGTTATGGCGTAAGTGATTCTTCAAAGGAACTTTCCCTGACCGACAAATCCATTAAGGCAGGCTCTTCGCTTAAAAAAGACATCGCAATTGCAGAGCAGAAGACCTTCCTTGTCTCTGGAAAAGTCACTGGTTTTGCCGACGGATACATTCCTCAGACTCCTGCTAAAATCATTATGACTCCACCAAAAGGCTCTGTTTACATGCCTGTGGAAATCGAAATCAAAAAAGATGGCAGCTCATATTCATTTGAAGACCTGATTGAGCCTTCTGTTTCTTACACGGCTGTCCTTTCCGGGGCAAATGACTACGAAATCGTAAGTGCCCCTTCTTTTGAAGGCTCTGCCGCTTTTTCAAAAGACATTACCCTGGCTCCAAAAAGGACTTATGATGTCTCAGGAAAAATCTTCGGAAAAACAACTGAATTCCCGAAAAGCATCCAGTTCAAGAATATGGAAGACGGCTATCTTTATGACGGCCACATTTCAACCCTTGACTATGCAGTTCAGCTCAGGGAAGGAAATTACGAGGTTTTGTGTGAGACAGAACTTGCAAAAACAATCAATCACATCGTTGTAAAAAAGGAAAATGTAATCAAGGATATAAAACTTTCTTCTAAGGAAAAGACTATCGAACCTCTTCCGCTCAAAAAAGAGCTTTGGGTTGGTCCAAAAAAAGGTCAGTTCGCTTCCGTTGCGGAGGCTGTCTCTGCCGCAAAATCTATGAATCCGTTGCAGGAGCGGGACCGAATCACAATTATGATAACTCCGGGCGTTTACCGCAATCAGCTTATCATTGATGTTCCTTATATCACGCTCAAAAATGCAGATCCGTCAAAGGAAGTCAAACTCACCTGGTACTACGGAATCGGCTACAACTATTACTCGGCTGACATGAACGGCTGGTACGATGAAGATCTGGCCTACGACAAATTCTCAAAGAGGGGAGTTGCCAAATGGGGAGCTGCCACCTACATCAAAGAGGCTGCCAGAGCCTTCCGTGCCGAAGGAATCACTTTTGAGACTTCATTCAACAAGTATGTAACTGACGAAGAAATTGCCGACGGCGTTGAGATGGACGGTTCATTCAACTTTGCCCGAAAACTTAATTCTGATGTCCGCTCAAAGGCTTCTACGGAACGCTCTTCTGCAATCCTCATTGAGGCAAATGAAGCAGAATTCAGGGACTGCAAATTCCTCGGAAGTCAGGATACTTTCTACACCGGTGACAATGCAAAAGGCTATCTGAGAAACTGTTTTATCGAAGGAAACACGGATTTCATCTTCGGTGGCGGAGATTTTGTTTTCGAAAACTGCGAGATTCACTGGGCCGGTTACAGCGAGAAGGCTTCAAGCGGTTACATTACCGCAGCCCGCACTAAGCCGGAGAACAAGGGCTATCTTTTCTACAACTGCCTTATTTCAAACGAAGCTAACGCTCAGGTGGCTCCAGGTTTCTTTGGCCGCCCATGGGGAAAAGATGCGGCCGTTGCCTGGGTCAACACAATTCTTGGAAGTGACGAGTCTATCGGCTTTGAAGGCTGGACTTCAATGAGCGGAAACAAGCCTGAGAATGCCCGCTTTGTCGAAATCAACACGAACTGGGACGGAAAGGCCGTTGACATCTCTGAGCGAATCGAAGGCACTATTCCTCAGGTCACGAAGAATTTCAATATTCCTTACTATCTTGGTCAGTGGAAGCCGGAATACTACAAGGAGCCGAAATCAGTAAAAATCAAGGCGAAAAAAGTCGGCTTCACCACTGATGATGACATCAATACTCCTTATCCGGGACACACAATTACCCTGCATTACACTCTGGGCAATGCTGATTCAGAAGATATTTCCCTTATCAAATGGTATCGGGAAAAGGACGGAAAATCGGAGCTGGTAAAACAGAGCGCAGGCTTTGCTGACAAGACATATTTGATTCAGGGAGAAGACTCCGGCTCAATTATCCGTTGCCTTGTAATTCCTGCAAGCCGGGCCGGAGACTCTTCAAAGCCAGTCGAAGCAAAACTTGACAAGACTGTAAACGAGGGCTATGCAATTCCTGCTAACGCCGTCGCTGACAGGCCCCGCGTTAACGGTGCCGTGAATGTCTTCCTTGCGTCAGACTCAACCTGTAAGGATTACAGCGCCCTTGGCATGTGGAACGGCGGTCAGGTGAGAAACGAAGGCTCCTGGGGTGAATTCCTGCAGGCTTATTTCAATGGTGCCGTTGCAGTTCAGAACTACGCAAACGGCGGACGTTCTTGCCGAAACTTCATCAACGAAGGCTCTTTGGAAAAAATCGCTGCCAACATCGGCAAAGGCGACTATCTCTTCATTCAGTTCGGTCACAATGACTGTTCAAATTCTTCCGGCTATCTTGAAGACCGCTATGTTCCTCTCGGAAAGCCTGACAAAAAAGGCATTTATCCTGTGAGCGAAGGCAAAAAAGTCCCGACTCCGGCAAGCTATGCCGGCAAGTACGGCGACAGCTTCTATTCTTATGATTGCGGCGGCACTTACAAGTGGTATCTCAAGCAGTATATTGAGGTGGCAAGAAAGGCCGGGGCAACACCTGTTCTCGTAACACCTGTTTCTCGCCTTTACTACACTGCCGAGGGAAAAATCCGCCCTCACCATGACTCAACAGACTCTTCCACAGGAACCCAGACGACAGAAAACAACGCCTATGTTGAGGCTGTCCGCCAGCTTGCAAAAGAAGAGAAAGTGCTTCTGATTGACGGCTTTGAGCTGACAAAGAATCTTTATGAAAAGGCCTATGCCGACAAGGGCGGAAACACTGAAGCCCGCAAACTCATGTTCCAGGGTGACAGCACCCACAACAACAAGCTGGGCGGCTTCGTAATCGCAGGTCTTTTTGCCCGGTCAATCAAGGCTCAGATTCCGGCTTTGGGAAAAAGCCTCCTTGCTCCAGCCAGGGTAATCGGTGAAAATTCTGACGGAAAGCTCATGTTCACTGTTGACGGCAAGGGAAAATTCACTTGCGAAAGCGACTACTGGACGGCATACACGCAGAAAATGCTGTCAGAGTTCAGTAAGTAGTTTCAAACATTCTTTTTTCTGATATAATTTTCCCATGGCAAAGGTAAAGTTTATTTCGGATTTTGACGACGGGGAAAATAAAAAAAGAAAAACAGAAAAAAAAGAATCTGTCTTCAACTTATTTTTGAGGCTGTCTGCAGGGGCAAAGATTTTTGTTCTTTCTGCATTCAGTCTCCTTCTTCTTGCGATTCTCACATTCGCTTTCATTTCTTATTCTGACACTTTTAAAAATCCAGATAATGCAAGGCCTCTTTCAGAAGAGCAGCTTTTGGAATTCAATTCGACTTTGGATTCCCTTTACCCTTCCCAGCGAAAATCGATTCTGAAGGAGCTTCCTTATTCTGTCACAAAGGCTAACCTTGATGTCTGGGCGGGTGCCGCAATTCTTATCGATGCTTCAAACGGCTGTGTTCTTTTTGAGAAAAATGCTGATGAAATCATTCCGCCGGCTTCAATCGCCAAGCTTTTTGTCATGTACATTGTCTTTAAGGATGCCGCTGAGGGAAAAATCTCCCTCGATGATGTGGTTCCTCTCCCTGAGCGGAGCTGGGCAATCAACATGCCAAAAGATGCCTCACTCATGTTTTTGGGGCAGGGGCAGGTGGTGACTTTGCGGGAACTTCTAAAAGGCCTTGCCGTCGCCTCTGGAAATGATGCCGCCCTTGCCGTAGCCGATTACATTTCGGGCAGCACAAAGGCTTTCGTCCAGCGCATGAACGAGGAATGTGCCGCCCTGGGACTGACCCACACTCATTTTGTGGAGCCAAGCGGCTACGACGAGCACAACCTTACCACGGCCCGGGAGCTTGCCGCCTTCTGCTGCGAGTACATAAGGCGCTTTCCCCAGTCTGTTGAGGAGTTTCATTCCGCTCCCAGCATTAAGTACCCCATGGAAAAAAATCTTCCCTCATGGCTCAAATCAAAGGGCGACTCAACGGCAATCTATCAGAGAAACACCAACCCGCTTTTGGGAGTCATGGAAGGCTGCGACGGAATCAAGACCGGCTTCATTTACGAGAGCCGCTACAACCTTGCCCTGACTGCAAAGAGAAACGGAGTGCGATACATTTCAGTTACCATGATGGGAACAGGAGTCGGAAGCAAGCAGGGAAATGCAGGCCGGGTTCACGACGGAACTGAGATGATGGAATGGGCTTTCCAGTCTTTCGCCGACTTCGACCCCAAAGCCGAGCTTCCGGAATACTATGCCATTCCTGCCCTTGGCTCAAAAAACACGAACGGAAAATTTGTAAAGCTCGTCCCTGCATGGAAAAATGCGGTCACGGTTCCACATATTTCAGGCTCAACCGCCCTTGACGATGCAAAAAGCGTGAAGGCTGTGGTAAACATGCCCCGTTTTATCTACGGCGGAGTAAAAATGGGTGAAACCTACGGTCAGATTCAGTATAAGCTTGGAGATAGCGTGCTGGAAACAGTGCCACTGGTGGCTGACAGAACTTACGAAAAGGCCGGAGTCTTCGGGCGAATGCTTGGTGCCTTGGTGAGCTGGAGATTTTGAAAACTGAAAACGGAAAACTGAAAGTGGAAAGCTGAAAGTTGAAAGTGGAAAACGGGAAGTGATTTTTTTT
>CAMOEE010000171.1 GCA_946611835.1 uncultured Treponema sp.
TGGGCGATGAGCTTTCTGAGATTCTTGAATGTCTTGAGGAAGGAAAACCTTACGGAAGCCATGAAAAGAAGAAGATGCAGATTGGCGTTACGGTTCTGCCTGAGTTCAGCAAGGACACAACAGACCGAAACCGCACCTCACCTTTTGCATTCACAGGCAACAAATTCGAGTTCCGAATGCTGGGTTCAAGCGAGTCAATTTCCTGCGCAAATGTTTTCCTAAACACTGCCGTGGCCGAGGAATTAAGCCAGTTTGCCGACCAGCTTGAAAAATCAAGCGACTTCAAGGGTGACCTGCACAAACTGATTCTCAAGACAATAAAGGAACACAAGAGAATCATCTTCAACGGAAACGGCTATGATGATTCCTGGGTAGCCGAAGCTGAGAAGCGGGGACTTTTGAACCTCAAGAGCACTCCGGAAGCATTGCAGCACACCCTGGACGAAAAGAACATTGCTCTTTTTGAAAAACACGGAGTTTACTCAAAGGTTGAGCTTACGAGCCGAAATGAAATTCACTATGAGCATTATTCGAAGATTCTCAACATCGAGGCTTTGACAATGCTTGATATGGCAAAGAAACTCTATCTTCCGGCCGGAGCAAAATATGCCAAATTCCTTGCCGACTCAGTTACGGTCAAAAAGAGCCTTGGAGCAGAGGATTCCTATGAGAGAGATGCCCTCAAAAAGGTCAGTGAGCTTACTGCAAAAATCTATGCTGAAGTCCAAAAGCTTGAAAGCAATGTCGAGAAGGCATCTTCAATCGAAGGCTCAGAGCAGAACGCCCTCTTCTACAGGAACGAAGTTTTTTCTGCCATGGGAACTTTGCGTGGATATGTGGATGAACTTGAGGAGCTGGTCCCGGCAAGCGAATGGCCTGTTCCAAGCTACGGCGAATTGCTTTATAGCGTGAAGTAAGCCTGAGAAAGCCGGCGAGTTAGTCTTTTCCCTGCTCGACGGCTTTTATTTCTTTGGCTGAAGCATTTTTGAGCGAATAGGTGTCGAAGACCGGCTCCTCCGGCAGCTTCAGCTCTATGTCATTAATCTTGTTGAGAAAGCCTTTTCCTTTTTTGAGGATTATCTCAAAGACATGGCCTCCATATTTTTTGTCTTCTGAAAGAAAATGAAGATGCCAGCCCGGGGCATTGATTGTGTCCATGTAGTCCGGAAAATAGACACAGACAAGACTTCCTTTTATGTCGTGGAACTGAAAAGACTTTTGTGTTTTTCCTAGAATGTCTTTCAGGGTCACATGCATGGACTTATAGGGGGATTCAGAGCGGGCATCAATCAGCTGGAAATCGCCGTCGATTCGTACCATGTGCATACTGTTAAGCCCGAAGCCCTCTTCGATAAGAAGATTCAGTTGATTTTTTAAGTCGTCAATGCTTTTGAAAGCACCCAGTTCGAAACTTCTGCCCTCATTCATGTTGCAGACTGCGGAGAAAGGAACGCCCTTGTCTGCCTCCGCGGGGACGACGCTTCCGTTTTCAGTGGCCCGGTAGCACTTTCCGTCCAAAACGATCATCTCTCCGTCAACATCCTCAAAAGTCCCGAGCCCGGTGTTTCCGTGAGATAGAAGTTCGGCCACCGAAATTACAGGCCTGGAGTATCCCAGCATAAGGGCCTGAAGGGTCGAAACCTGAAACATTTTTACGCTTTCCATAATTTTCTCCTTTTTTTAGGATCAAGATGCTTTTGCAATGCTGAAAGCCCCCTTGTCAAAAGCCATGCGATAGTAAAATAAAGGATAGCTGTACTTACAAGGGGAAAAAATGCCTCGTAAGTGCGGCTTCTGATGATGTCGCTTGCCTTTGTCAAATCCTGAATTGCGATATAGCCTACAACGGATGTCATTTTGACGAGACTTATGAACTCGCCCTGATAGACCAGAAGAAAGTGCCTTGCAGCCTGCGGAAGAACCACTTTTACGAAAGCCCTTGATTTTTTGTAGCCCAGGGCCAGGGCTGCCTCTGTCTGTCCTTTGTCAACAGCAAGAATTCCTGTTCGGATCATCTCGCTGACATAAGCTCCGAAATTCATGGCGAAGCCGATGACTGCGACAAAAATTCCGCTGATGCCGGACTTCGCAAAGACGATGTAAAATAAAATCATAAGTAAGACCAGTATGGGTAAGCCCTGCATTAGCCTGATGTAGGCGAGGGCTGCTCCATTAACCAGACTTCTTTTTGAAAGCCTGAGCGCACAGAGGGCAAATCCCAGCACTGTTCCCAAAAGTGCCGACAAAATCGAAATGACTACAGTAGTGCAGATGCCGCTTGCGATGAGTTTCCAGCGGGCTTCGAGAAGAAAAGTTTTTTTGAAACTTGTGGCAATGGATGTAAAAAAGCCTGTCGCTCCCATATCATCGGGGGAGGGGCTTCCGCTTTCTTCGCTGATATTCGTTTTTTTGACGGCCATAGCGATTCCGCCTGAATAAAGTGGGTCTGAGAAATTTACTTTTTCCTTGCGCTCTTCGCTGATGGTAATGATTGAGGCCCCGATATCGTAGGCAGAGCTTACAACGCCGGTCATCACCGAGGCAAACTGTGTGTCAGTGATTTTGAGCTTATAGCCGTATTTATGGCAGAATCTTGTGACAATATCCACCTCATAGCCTGCGAATTTGTTGTTGACTATATAATCGAAGGGGGGAGTGGCAGAATCAATCACAAGTGAGATAAGGCCATTTGTGCCAGAAAGAGACTCGTAATCAACTGTCTTGCGGGAATCATCATTGCTGAACCATAGGGAATCTATGTCAGAAAGGGTTCCGTCAGCCTTAATTTCCTGCAGAAAGTCATTCATCTGCCTGCATAAGGCCTGGCCTTTTTTTGTTTTGGGGAAGATAAAACCGTAGTCCTGTTTTTCCAGAAGCTCCTTCATGTAGGTGATTTCTGGATTTTCTGAGCCTATGTAGCGGATTGTTGGCTCGTCCGCAAGGAAACCATCCAGCTCGCCATGAATCGTAGACAGAACCATGTCAGGCGTGCTGTTGTAAAATTTTGATTTGGCGAGGGGAAAATTCTTTTCGGTGATAATGTCAATCATCGTTCCCGTGCGGATACCGAGCGTAACAGCCGGATTGTTGAAATCCGAAAGAGACTTGTATTTGACTGAAGCCGCCGCTGATGAAGCCTCCCTGCGGCTGTCATTTGTGCAGCCAGTGTAAAAAATACAGAGCAGTGTACAGACAGATGCAAGCAGACTATTCTTCATCAGACTTTTCTTTTTCTTCACTGCTATTAAAAAGCCTTTTTGACGATTATCTCGACCTGCTTGCCGTCAACGCTCACAAGGACATCATCGGCAATGTTTGCTATGATTGATTTCTCAAGCTCATCCCAGGGCTCGCCCTTTTTTTCTTCTGCATTCTGGCGGTAGCTTGCCAGTGACCATGAAATCAGCTCAGTGTTTTTTGTTGCTCCCAGGTAGAGATATGCATCATTGTAGATTTGCGGGGCATATTTAGAAATATCATTGTAGTCGAGCAGCATGAATGTTGCCGCAAGCTTGATTTTCGACATGATTCCTCTTGCGGCGGCATTTTTGCCTGATTTTGAGACTTTTAATAGCTCGTCCCGTTTTTTGCTCGTCATTGCCTCATCCGGACTGAGGACTGTGTGAAGCTCAATGTTTTTACCGTTACAGTCAAGCCAGAATGTTCCTTTTGAAAAGTCAAGCAGTTCCGGGAGCATTCCGATAAGCTCTTCTGCCAGTAAGCGGAGCCGGCCGGCCTCTTTTTTGTCAAGGTTTGCGTAGTCGGCGGCCTTTTCTGTCTCTGAAAGAACGGTTGAGAGTGACTCAGTTTTTTTTGATATTCCAGAAAGATTGATAATGTCTGATTTCATATTTTTCTCCTTAATTGCATAAAAAAATCAGTTAGTTTTATCGTTTTCAAAAAAATTCCAGAGTCTTTCAAGAAAATCCGGGGCTTCGTCACAGGCGGCGTGTCCGTATTCCTGATAAATGAAGGCTTTTCCGCCGGTTTTTGACGCAATTTCTTCGCTTTGTTCTGCGCTGAAAACCTTGTCCTGGCCGGCACCAAAAGCGAGCACAGATGCCTTTATTTTGGGAAGCTCTGACCTTATGTCGAATTTTAGCATTGCCCTTACGAAAATTACGAAGCGGCGGTAGTCAGCGTCTGTCATGCCGCCGAAGGCAACGATGATGTTTTCCTTGAATTTCTCGTAGTAGGAAGGGCTGTAAATTGAGCTTCCCAGAAGTTCCGCAAACTCAGGCTGTTTTTTTGAAAGGCCTGCTTTTTCCCATTCTTCAAAGACTTTCCGGCTCTTTTCGCTTATGCCTGGGGCTGTCGAGGAAAGAACGAGCTTTTTGACCAGGTCTCCCCGTTCAATGGCAATGGCCTGCGCAAGCATTCCGCCCATGGAATTTCCCATCATGTAAGCGTCTTTGATTTTAAGCTCGTCCATTGCTTTTATGGTGTCTCTGGCCATATCCTGAATTGTGTAGCCGTCGGCCGGATTTGTGACACGGTCCAGCATGTAGATTGTGTAAGAATCCAAAAACTTCGTGTACATCTGGGCGACCATTGGAGCAAGGGGCATGAGGCTTTTTGGGGCGAGACCGGGCAGAATTATGAGAGTCTTTTTTCCATGGCCGAATTTTGCGTAGAAAAGCTCTGTGTCAGATATTTTTACAGAGTCAACCAGTACATTGCTTTTGTTTGAATCTTCCATATTTCCCCTCTAAAAAAAATTGCACTATAATTATGCAGTCTCTTTGCTTGAAAAGTCAAGTTTTTTAAGATTCATTTTAAAAAAGTATATTGACAATTTTTTTTCAAAAAGATATAAATAAGACATCTTATGACAACGAGGTCGCAGGAAGCTTTTTCTTGCGACCTTTTTTATTGGCAATGGCGCCGTGATTCCGATTCTGGTCTCACGGCGTTTTTTTATTTCGGCAATGATGCCTGGCATATGCGCAGTGTCTGGTATTGTTGCCGATTTTTTTTGTGTTAGGGATTGTAGGGGCGGCGAAGCCGTTCCAAAGCGACCGCAGGGAGCGGCGGAATGAAGCGGTAGCGGAACCCGCAAGAATGGCAAAGCCATTCTTGTAACGAGTTTGCAAGCAAACTCGCAAAAGCCCGACCCGCCCCAGGCGGGGAACACCCTTATAAAAATTTGGAGGTAAAAAATGAGTGAAGTTTGGAGCGTATGGTTCCTGATTGGAGCCGCGCTGGTCTTTTTCATGCAGTGCGGATTTGCGATGGTTGAGACTGGTTTTACGAGAGCCAAGAATGCGGGAAACATCATTATGAAAAACCTGATGGATTTCTGTATCGGAACCCCTATGTTCATGCTGCTTGGTTTCGGCCTTATGATGAGCGAAAATTACATTTTTGGGCTTGTTGGAAAACCGAATCTGCAGCTTTTCACCAGCTTTGCGGAGCTTGACTGGT
>CAMOEE010000172.1 GCA_946611835.1 uncultured Treponema sp.
CAACTCTCCTCAGAATCCTTGCGGGCGTTGACAGCGATTTTGAAGGCAGCGTAAAGCTTGGTGCGGGCGTTTCAATCGGCTACTTCAGCCAGGATAATGCCGAAACTCTCAAAGGAAGCCAGACAATCCTTGAAGCCGTGGAGGAAGATGCACCCCTGGAGCTGATTCCAAAGCTCCGTGACATGCTGGGTGCTTTTCTTTTCCGGGGTGACGATGTTTTTAAGAGCCTTGATGTCCTTTCAGGCGGTGAAAAGTCCCGGGTTGCCCTGCTCAAACTCCTTCTGCGGCCGGTTAACCTGCTCATTCTTGACGAACCCACCAACCATCTGGACATGCACTCAAAAGATGTCCTTCTTGAAGCCCTCAAAGACTTCGGCGGCACGGTGATTTTTGTCAGCCACGACAGGGGCTTTATCGAAGAGCTTTCAACCCGTGTTCTTGAGCTTAAACCCGGCCATTTCCGCACCTTCCCCGGCGATTACCGCTACTACATGGAGCGAATAAACAGTGAGGAGTTAGGAGTTAGAAATGAGGAGTTAGCAATTAGTAATGCAAAGGGGAAAAGCCTTTCCCCTGGGGTTCAAGCTTCGCTTTCACCCACACCCCATTCTCCTGGGGCTGGCGCCCCAAGCCCCCAGCCTGAATCTAAGAGCGATGCCCGCCTTTCTTACGAAGAGAAAAAGAAGTTTGAGGCTGAGAAGCGCAAGGCTGAAAAGAAGGTTTCTCAAATCGAAGAAGAGATTGCCAGAACCGAAGAAGAAAAACAGAGCGAGGAAAACAAAATGGCAGACCCGGAAGTTTACTCAAACGGCGAGAAGGCAAAGGCAGTTCAGGCAAAAATCGCCCTGCTTTCTCAAAAACTTGACGAGCTTAACGAGCAGTGGGAAGAAGCGGCCATGGCACTGGAAGAATTTTAGCGCCGTAATTTTTTCTATTAAATATTTCCGATTCATGTTATACTGTCCGTAAGGAGAATTTCGGACTTATGGAAAAAAAGCGATTCGGAATCATGGGAGTTACTTTTATGGGAAGCGTGTTTGTATTGCTTATCCTCGTTTTCGGAACTCTCTGGACTGGAAAGACCTCCAGCATCGATACAGAAAAAGCCGTCCGCAATGTCAGCCTCCTCTACCTTGACGAGCTTGCAACCCGCCGCGAGCAGGTCGTTGCAGGAAAACTCGCCGACTATATAAGCGATCTTGATGTAGCCATCGGTCTTCTTGAAAAATCCGACCTCTCTTCCGTGTCAAAACTACAGTCCTATCAGGCCCGCATGAAGCAGCTTTATGGTCTTGAAAAATTCGCTTTTGTCGATACCAACGGATTGATTTATACATCCCGTGGAAACAGAAATGACATCGACCTTTACAACTTTGACTACAAAAACCTTGCCGAGCCGGAAATCTCCCTTAAAAATTCCCAGAGCTCCAACAGGACGGTTATCATCGCTTCCCCGGTAGACCACCTTCCCTTTAACGGCCAGTCACTGGTGGTCTGCTTCATGGAAATCAGCATGAACCGTCTGCTTGAAGGTTTTTCCCTCCAGATGGGTCAGGGAGGCCGGGTAACAACCTTCTGCAATATTTACACTCAGGAAGGTTTTCCCCTCACAAATGAAGTGCTGGGTGGAAGCGCCGCAGAAGACAACCTTTTTTCAGCCCTAAAGACAGCCTCATTTGAAAGCAGTTTTTCAGCAGAAAAACTTCACGAGGATTTCATCCACCGCAAGGAAGGCGTCGTTTCTTTTACATACAAGGGCATCCTTGACACCATGTACTATGTGCCTATCCACAATACAAACTGGATGCTCACATACCTTATCAGGGAAAGCGTCATTTCTGACCAGATTTCTTCCATATCATCAGGGATAATCTACCGAAGTTTCATCATGTCCCTTCTTGTGGCTGCTATTTTAATCACTCTTTTCGTACTGATGTTCAGGCAAATGAAAAAAACAGCCAGCATTACCCTTCAAAAGGAAATAGCAGAGGCAGAGAACCGTGTACAGCAGCAGGAACTTGAAGAACAGCTGGCCCTGCAGCAGCAGATTGCCCGGCAGGAAAAAAAGCGCAACGAACAGGCGGGAATGATTACAGCCCTTGCAAGCGACTACCGCAGCGTCTACTACCTCGACCTTACGAGCGGAATCGCTACCTGTTACCGCAAGGACGACACCGTCTCAACTCCATTTAAACCCGGTCAGTCCATTCCATTCTTTGAGACATTTGCAGACTATTGCGAAAAATATGTCCTTCCTGACTATAAAGAAAAATTTCTCTCTTTCATTACCCCGGAGCGAATCAAGGAGTCAATCGGCAAGGCAAAAATCATTTCTCTTCGATACATGGTCAAAAGAGATGATAAAGAAACCTATGAAATGCTCAAAATGGCAGGAGTCAGAAACGAAGAAGACTCTGACAGCCCGATCAACATCGTAGGATTTGGCTTCACCGACATTGACGAGGAGATGAGGGATTCCCTTGCAAAAAATCTGGCCCTCTCCGATGCCCTGAAAACTGCGGAAGAAGCAAGCAAGGCAAAAACCCTCTTCCTTTCAAATATGAGCCATGAAATCCGCACGCCCATGAATGCGATTATCGGGCTTGACAGCCTGGCCCTGCACGAAAAAGATTTGTCTCCAAAAACCCGTGATTATCTTGAGAAAATCGGCTCTTCAGCAGAACATCTTCTGAGCCTTATCAATGACATTCTTGACATGAGCCGCATTGAGAGCGGCCGCCTTGTTATCCGCAACGAAGAATTCGCCATTTCAAAACTTCTGGAACAGGTGAACACAATTGCAAACGGCCAATGCAGCGAAAAAGGTCTGGAATATAACTGCCACATAAATGGTCATTTAGACGATTTCTACATAGGCGACAACATAAAAATCCGCCAGATTCTTATAAATATTCTGGGAAATGCGGTAAAATTCACTCCAAAAGGCGGAAAAGTTGACCTTACGGTCGAAAAAACGGCCGGATTCGACGGAAAAACATCCCTGAAATTTCTTATTTCCGACAACGGAATCGGAATGAGCAAAGAATTCCTGCCCAAGCTTTTTGAAGCTTTCAGCCAGGAAGACACATCAGCCGCCAGCAAATACGGCTCTTCCGGTCTGGGTATGGCAATCACAAAAAACATCGTGGAGATGATGAACGGAAAAATCGAAGTCGAAAGCGAAAAAAACAAAGGAACTACATTCTCCGTTACCCTGACACTGCAGGATTCAGAACGAAAGGCTGTCCCGGACGGTGAAATCGAAATCAATGTCAGCGAGCTTTCCGTTCTTATCATTGATGACGATGAAGTGGCAGCAGAACACGCCAAGCTTGTACTGGAAAAGGCCGGCATCCTTGCAGAAATTGCCCTTTCAGGCCCTGAGGCTGTGGAAATGGCAAAAGTCCGCTATGCCCGCCGCGAAGCCTACAATCTAATCATCGTAGACTGGAAGATGCCTGAAATGGACGGCGTTGAGACTACTCGCCAAATCCGCAGGGCAACCGGTGATGAAAGCGCAATCATTATCCTTACAGCCTACAACTGGGACGACATTCTGGAAGAGGCTCTTTCCGCCGGAGTAGACAGCTTTATCGCCAAACCAATTTTCAGCGGCACCCTCCTCGAGGAATTCAAAACCGCCCTCAAAAAGAAGCAGACTGAATCTGCAGAAAAAAAGAAAAAAACAAGCCTTGCAGGAATGAGGGTTCTGCTGGCAGAGGACATGGAAGTAAACGCTCAGATTATGATAGAAGTTCTCAAAATGCGTGAAATTGAAACGGAACATGCACAAAACGGCAAAATCGCCCTGGAAATGTTCAAATCCCATGAGGAAGGCTATTACAACGCAATACTCATGGATATGCGGATGCCTGAAATGGACGGACTTGAAGCCACTGCGGCAATCAGAAAACTTGACAGGGCTGACGCAAAGCAGATTCCAATTATCGCCCTTACAGCCAATGCCTTTGATGAGGATGTGCAGCGGAGTTTGCAGGCAGGCTTGAATGCCCATCTAAGCAAGCCCGTTCAGCCCGATGTGCTTTTTGAGACTTTGGAAGGACTGCTGTAATTTCGATGCTCCTTATTCCGGCTATTATATTTGATATTTTTCGCTTGATTATACTAAAACCATAGTTCATAATTAAAGAGTTGCAGAAAATATAAAAATCAAGAGGCGTTACTATGTGGAATTATAGTTTCATTCTCCCGGATTTTATCATTCTCTTTACTTTCTTAGTTTTCTACTTTGCTCATCCGAGACTTCCGATAAAATTAAACAAAAGGTTTCTTCAAATTTTAATCACTAATATTCTTGTTCTCTTTTTAGATGTTACATCTTCCCTCACTCTGGAGAATCCCGAATATTTTTCAGTTTTTTTCCTCCGCCTCATTACATCTGCTTTTTTTATTACCTTTCTCCTGCGGATATTTTCTTTTTTTATTTTTGTCGAAGATGTGCTAAACCTGCATTTTCCCGAAAAAAGGCTCAGAAGCCTTATAAAGCACTCGGTTTTCATTATTTCTGAGCTCATTGCCATCGCAAATCTTTTCACCGATACGATTTTTTCAATTTCTCCGGAATCTGTCTATGCCCGTTTTAAATTTTACAATATTCTCTATGTCTGTGCGGGCTATTATCTCGCCCTGTCATTTATCATACTTTTCAGGCAGCGGAAAAACATTTCCAAATATGATTTCTTTTCGGCACTGGCTTTTAATGCAGTGCTGGTCCTGGGCTATACGCTCAGATACTTTTTCCCAAAAATCCTCATAATGAATCTCTTTTCCCTGCTCGCAATTATCATTATTTTCATAACTTTTGAAAATCCCATTTACTTTCTTTCCTCAAAGGCAAAGGCCTTCAACAAAAAAGCCCTTCATGCCATTCTAAAAGAATATGAAGACAAAAAAAATCCACTGATAATCGCTTTTATAATCCATAACTACAATGAACTTAGGGAAATTTACAGTCCTGCACAGATGGATCAGGGAATTTTCATGATCTCAACTTTTCTGATGAAAAAATACCCACGCCTGCTGCGTTTTTACCTCAGGGACGGTCAGTTTGCGCTGATAGGCAGCAATAATTCTCAGTCTGACAAAATAAGGGAAGAAATTTCCCAAAGATTCTCACAAAGCTGGTGTGCTGAAAGCGATGTAGACCTTTACCTTGAAGCTAAATTCGTACAGTTCGCCTCAAATCTTGATTTCAGCAACTCAAAGAAGATTTCAAATGCCCTGCTGTCAGCTTTAAAAGAAACGGAAAATCTTGAATCCGTAAACATTCTTATCACAGATGAGACTCTCAAAGGAATCGAAGAGACTACACGGATAAAGCGAGCCGTAGAATATGCCGTTGAGAACAATTCCGTGGAGATGTTCCTGCAGCCCCT
>CAMOEE010000173.1 GCA_946611835.1 uncultured Treponema sp.
CAATCATGGAAAAAGTCCTTGAGGAAATCAGCTTTGACGCTGACGAGCACGAGGGTGAGACTGTGAATGTAGACTCAAAATATGTCGACGAGAAGCTCACCGGTGTCGTAAAAGACCAGGATTTGAGCCGCTACATCTTGTAGTTATTCGTAGAATTTGTACACATTGCCGCCCTCTTTCTTGCAGTCATACATGAGGGAGTCGGCTTTTGTGTACATCTGCTCGAAGGTCTCGTCGCCCTCAATCATAACGGCTCCTAGGCTTATCGAGATTTTATGGCCCTGTAGCTCCGGAATCTTTATTTCTTCAATAATCTTCATGAATCTGTCGAGAACCACCTGTCCAGTCGCCTGACTATTGATATCAGGTGCGAATACCACGAATTCATCCCCGCCCAAACGAATCAGAATGTCCGAAGTGCGGAATGCTTTTTTCATTGATTTTGCGATTTCTATCAGAACTTTATCGCCGACTGCATGACCAAAAGTATCATTGATGTATTTGAATTTGTGGCATCAAAAAGACAGAACATTCCTTTTTTACCATCGCTGACCGCATTGCGAACCTTGAATTCTCCGCTCCTTCTGTTGGATATTGATGTGAGCGAGTCGGTCTCGGAGAGAATCAAAAGGCTTTCTTCCAGGTTTTTCTGCGCCGTCGTGTCTATGAAAGAGAAAATTATTACATTGTCACCGTTAGAGAGTGTGACACTTTTTGCATGGCTGAGGAAGTAAACTTTTGTGCCGTCATCATGGATTGCGTAGGTCTCGTAGGCAATTTCTTCTTTTGATTTTTTAGCAAGTTCCCGAACCTGTGCGATTTTTTGTTTTTCTTCCTCGTTGAACCTTTCCTTTATATCTTCCATTCGGAGCCGGTTTTTCTTGAGGGGATTGATTCCCCAAAGCTCCAGTGCTTTTGTGTTCACAAGAAGGACATTGTTGTCCTCTGCATCTGTTACGAGGGTTCCGACAGTCTGGGCTTCGAGTAATTCAGAAAAAAGATGATACTGGTTTTCCAGAACCGAATGAAGGTCCCTGACTGCGTTTGCGATTGTGCCGAATTCATCTTCCCTCTGGCAGTATTTTTTTATCTGCTCGTGGTGGGTGAAGTCATTTGCCTTCAGCCTGTCAATCTGAGCTGTCAATGCTCTCAAGGGCTTTGTCTGATAATCTACGCTGAAAGCACAGATTATTATCATTATCATTGTGATAAAAAGACAGGCCGCTATGAGCATTTCCTGTACGAATTTTACCAGCTCAAAGACATTTTGCTTGGAATCTTCGATGGTCAATACCCAGTCCCGTTCTGCGATGTAATAGCAGGAGACGACCTTTTCTTTTGTCTGGAAATTGAAAGCCTTTTCGTGAGTCTGAGAATTCCTCAGATAGTGAATTGAATCCAGAATCTGAATGTCGCCACAAAACTGTCCTGCAAGCTCCTGATTGTCATTGAAAATAAATGTCTTTGTTTCTGCGTTTATCAGTGAATAACCGATTTTCTTTTCTGTAATTTGCTCAAGTTTTTCCCCCAGGGAGCTTGTGTAAAAAGCTCCTCCGGCAAAGCCGATTGCTTCGTTTTTTTCGTTAAAAACAGGTGCGTAGACCGGGATGACCATTTTGCCTGTTACGGGAGATGTGACGACTCCCTGGCAGAAGACCTTTCCGTGATTCCTGATTTGCTCTTCCAGGACTTTTGCAGCTGCCTCCGGCCTGAAAGTCTTGTTTTTGCATTCTGAATTTATATGTGAGAGAACATTTGTGTTCCATTCGGCGACATAAAGTCCTTCCACAAAGATGTGGCCCCTTCCATATTTGTCCGTAAGCTCATCGATTCTTTTTAATGTCCTGGGATTTGTTTTATCCTGTAAGATTTCACGGACTTCAAGAGTCTTGCTGTAGCCTTCGACGAAATCGCAGCAGTTTTCGATGTAAGTCTCAACCAGCTGTGCCTTGTCCCTGGCGATTGCGTTCATGTCGCTGATTGCTTTGACTGCGAGAATGCTTGTGAGACTGTGGTTTACGGCCACGAAAAGAAGGGCCATTGCAAGAAGTTCCACAATACCGATTATGATAGCGATTTTTATGCTTATTTTCTTAGTCCGTCTTATTCGCATACTTTCCTTTTATTCTATTATTTTATCACGACTTGCGTGATTTCCATAGAAAAATTTTCAAGAATATGTACAATTAATACAGGGACAGAAAGATGACAAAATCAGAAATTTGCGAAAAACTTTTTTCTATGCAGGACACAAAATACCGTGATTTTCAGGCAAAGCTGATTCCGACTGTTTCTCCTTCTTCTGTAATAGGAGTACGTACGCCGCTTCTCCGCTCCTTTGCAAAAGAACTTTCTAAAAGTCTGGAACATGGGGATGGTGAAGGGGTGAATGATTTTCTCTCTTCTATCCCCCACAATTATTTTGATGAGAACCAGCTCCACGCATTTTTGATTTCTGAGCAGAAAGACTTTGACAAGTGTGTTATCCTTCTTGAGAAATTTATCCCCTGCATCGACAACTGGGCGACATGCGACCAGCTTTCACCAAAAGTCTTCAAAAAAAAGCATGAAAGGCTTTTTCCGCTTATTGAAAAATGGCTTTCCTCAAACAAAACTTACACAATCCGTTTTGCCATCGGGCTTCTCATGCAGCACTTCCTTGATTCGGACTTCAATCCTTCTTACCTTGAAAAAGTCGCAGAAATCCGCTCCGAAGAATATTATGTGAACATGATGATTGCCTGGTACTTTGCGACAGCTCTCGCAAAACAATGGGAAAGCACAATTCCCTACATGGAGCAGAAAAAACTTAGTCCGTGGACTCACAATAAGACGATTCAAAAGGCCGTTGAAAGCTTTCGTATCTCTCCGGATCAAAAAGAATATTTGAAATCGCTCAAAACTCGACTATAATAGAATAAATGAACGACATCGAGAATCTCGAAAAAATCATCAGGCAGGTGTTCGGCGTTCAGAAGGTCATAAAAAACCGTGAGAACACGAACAAGTGCATTGCGCCTCTCAACCGAAAGCCTCACAACCTCTTCGCCAGAAATTTCTACGAACGCTTGCGAAGACTGAACGAAAAATTTGCCGGTGACCGTCCTACAATCAACGACATCGCCGAGCGGGTCAAAAACATCGGTGAGGCAAAAAATTCCGGCTGGGCAGGGCCTTACTCAGAGCTTGTCGCCCTTGATTTTTACTCACAGTTCTCAGAATTCTTCAGTCTTTCCTATATAAACCTGCTTCCGATAAAAAATCACCCGGCATCGATACCGGCACTCAAAGGTCAGAAGGAAGTCATTGATATCGATTTGTGCCTTCATCTCAGGCATGACAAAGTTTTCACTGACATAAAAAGCTTCAACTGCATCCACCAGAACATCCTCGATGAAGTGATTGAGGTCGTGGAGGAATATTCCCTGGTCACTCTGGGAAAAAGCGTGATGATTGGAGTTGACAACCTCTCTAGCATCGATTACACCGAGGTAAAGTCCCACTTAGGCTACGAAAAACGAAAAATCTACTACGCCCTTACCGAAGCAATCACACAAGACCGCCGTCTTGTCCGCTATGAGTCGAAAACCGGCATCGTTTTCACATTCCGCATCGAATATTCTGACTCAATCAGCACTGTCAGGGAATACTCACCCTTTGCGATGGCCGAGGCATACAAGTACAAATTCCTCGATTACGGTTCAAAACTCCTCGACAACGAATATTCCGTAATCACCATGGTTCGGAATTCTTATTTCAATGAGGAGACGGTTGATTTCGGTGACTTCAATAATATGTTTTACCGTTCCCTTGCCAGGCGCACCTTCATCGAGCTTGCCCGAATCAAAGAAAAAGCCTCCCGTTACTCTCAGAACTATCAGAACGACAAAATCCGGGTGAGCGATGTCTCAAAGAACCTTGCCGGAATTGTCTTCATAGACGACG
Source organism: uncultured Treponema sp. (assembly GCA_946611835.1). GTDB lineage: Bacteria > Spirochaetota > Spirochaetia > Treponematales > Treponemataceae > Treponema_D. The sequence goes on from CAMOEE010000173.1 coordinate 3,946, forward strand.
AAAGTCCTGTTGAGAGCGAAATCGAAAAACTCTATTCTACATATTTTTACCTTAATCCGAACTACGCCAACAAAAAGCCCCTCACAATCCGAAAGCTGGAGAAATATTTCCGTAACGAGAGGGAATGTCAGATTAAGGATTTTGATGATTTTAGGTGGGATAATTATTAAGTTAGGAGTTAGGAATGAGGAGTTAGGAGTTAGCAAGTAGCAGGTAGCGGTTTGTAAGTAGCAGTTAGAAAAAAATAGCTCATGCTAAGCTCTGAATAATTGCTAACTGCTCACTGCTCACTTTTTTTACATTCGTCCTGCGGCTCTTTCCTGTTTTTCCCAGTCAGCTTTGGGCATGTATTCGACCACGACCTTGCCGTCAATTTCATCAACTTTAGTCATGGCGAATTCCTCGTAATGCTGAATGAGCCAGGCGTCATATTCCGTCCAGTTGTTAAATGTTTCGGTCATAAAATTCCTTTTTAAATTCCTCACAGAGCTTAGGAGCGCACAGAGAATTAAAGGATTAGAGATAAAATAATCTCTCTGTGAACTCTGTGCCCTCTGTGAGAAATTTTTCCCTTTTTCTATTGTAAGATTGCTCCCTTGTCAGCAGAAGAAACGAGTTTTGCATAGCGTGCCAAGTAGCCTGTCTTTACTTTTGGCTCCGGGGCTTTCCATGCGGCACGGCGTTTTGCAAGTTCTTCATCGCTTACGTCAAGGTGAATCTTATAGTTATTGATGTCGAGGGTGATTTTGTCACCTTCCTGAACGAGAGCAATTGGACCACCCACGGCAGCTTCCGGTGAACAGTGACCAAGAGAGGCACCGCGGGTAGCGCCAGAGAATCGTCCGTCTGTAATCAAGGCAACCTGCTTGTCCAAGCCCTGACCTGCGAGGGCTGCTGTGACTGCGAGCATCTCACGCATACCAGGGCCTCCTTTCGGGCCTTCGTAGCGGATTACGACTACATCGCCAGGGTGAATCTGAGCCTTCTGAACGGCTTCCATTGCCTCGCTCTCATCGTTGAATACGCGGGCAGGGCCTGTGTGAAGCATAAGCTCTTTTGCACAAGCTGAGCGTTTAACGACAGTTCCGTTAGGAGCAAGGTTTCCGAACAAAATTGCGATTCCGCCGTTGTCTGAGAACGGGTTTTCAATTGGGCGCAAGATTTCCGGGTTGCGGTTTTTGACGCCCTTGATGTTCTCTGCGATTGTTTTACCTGTCGCTGTGATAAGGTTTGTGTTGATGAGATTTTTCTTTGCAAGCTCCGCAAGCACAGCCTGAACTCCGCCCGCATCGTCAAGCTCGCACATGAAAGTATGGCCTGCAGGAGCCAAGTGGCAGAGGTTCGGAGTGCGGTTAGAGATTTCATTTACTTCGTGCAAATCAAGCTCAAGGCCTGCCTCGTGCATGATGGCCGGAACATGGAGCATTGTGTTTGAAGAGCAG
>CAMOEE010000174.1 GCA_946611835.1 uncultured Treponema sp.
AATCCCAGGCTGTCGTTGAGACTGAGCCTCCCGCAACGAGCGCCCCCTTGCTGCCAATCTTTGACTCGATGTATGAGCCAAGCGGGAAGAGGGAAGCGCAGAGGACAATTTTTTTGCACTCAAAGCGGAAGACTGCCGGGTAGGCGGCGCTTTCTGTAATCAAAATGCTTGAGGGGCTTTTTAGGCCTCCTATGTGCCTCCAGGCGTAATACTGGGGGTCCGTCAGCACTATAAAATCTGGCTCCACTCCAGACGCAAGACAGGCCCTTAGCGCCGTGTCAACGGCAATCACAAGGGAGCGTTTTTTTAGTTCGGCCAGGTGAGGGAGGACTTCTTCAAGGCTGGGGCCTGCCGCAAGAATCAGGCAGGGTAAATCAGGCGGGCAGGAATCCTTGAAAATGCTGATTCCCTCCAAATCCCGGAGATAATTGATGTTCCTGCAGGTATTTTTGAGCCAGAGTTTAGAGAACTTTTCCAGTGTGCTGGCGTTTATATCGACTTTTCGCTTGTTCCGCTCAATCAGCGAGCGAAGGGCATTGAAATAATCGGCGGCGTGGGCAGACTGAGCCTGATTTTCGGAAAGAGCCGTGTGCTTTAGGCCGCTTGTATGCTCGACAAGGCTCACTACGCTGTCAATTCCTGTTCCCAGGGCGATTATGAAATTCTCATGGGAGAAGAGGGGGGCAAAGTCAACGAGGGAAAGTGCCGTGAAAAAATAGCGGGGATCAGGCTCCGCTATGATAATCGTGTCTCTTGGGAAAAGCCTTGCGTAGGAAAGGGCTGCGTAACCAAGCCCGCATGAAAAGAAAAGGCAGCCTGAGCAGTCAGAAACTGAGGAATGGGCGGATGAGGCGGCCTGCTCGGCTTCACGGAGAGGATTGTAGGCTGAGTGAAGAAACCTGCCGCCCTCTTTTGCCGTGGGTATATTTTGTTTTGAAGGAAGAATTTCGAGCGGTGCCAGAAGATGTAATGGAATGTCTTCGGGAATGTCTTTTTCGCTTTCCAGGGAGAACATTTTTGCCAGGGCGGGAAAGCGGCGCATAAAGAGGGAGAGGTTTTTATTCCAGATAGAGTTCAATTTCCATGTTCTCCGTGAGTGGCGTTCCCGGTGACGGCTCCTGGGATTTTACCCAGCCGTCGCCGTTAATCTTTATGGTGATGTTCCTGTAGTTTAAGAGGGGAAGAAGCTGCCTTTTTGAGACTCCGCGGAAGTCAGGAACCGTGTCTTTGAGCACGATTGGCTCCGTGCCTGCAATGGAAACCGAGCCTGGATGGGCGAGGCTTGACGCCTTACCTCTGGCCATTCCCAAATGGTCGATGATTACATCGGCGGCCTTTGCGATTACCGGGGCTACGATACGGCCGGCGTAGGTCTCGCCTTTTGCCTTTTCGATTACGATATAGAGGATGATTTCCGGGTTTTCAATGGGGAAAATGGCCATGCAGTTTGAGACGAAATCCGTTGTTGAGTAGGCTCCTGTGGCCGGGTCTGCCATCTGGGCGGTTCCTGTTTTTACGCCAAGCGAGACATCCTTCAGGTCTGCCCTGTGGCCTGTTCCGCTTGTTGCGACAGTTTCCATACATTCGAGGATGTAGTCAGTGGTTGCTTTCTGGAAGACACGCTCCTTCTGAACGGGAACATGTATGAATTCTTCCTTTCCCTCAAAATCAGTGATTTTGCTGACAAAGGAAAGCTGAATGGGAACACCGCCGTTTGCGATTGCCGTGGCTGCCTGAACCATCTGCAGTGCGCTCACGGTGATTTCCTGACCGATTGCAATAGTCGGTTTTGAGCGGGCAGACCAGAGACGGTCGTTTGGATGGCGGAGGACACCCGGTGTTTCGCCTGAGATTTCCGTTCCGGGTTTTTCTCCGAAGCCCAGCTGGTGGAGCTTTGCAAGGAAGGGCTCTGAGTCGATTTTTTCGCTCATCTGGGCCAGGGCATCGTTGCAGGAATATTTGAGGGCTTCCCGGGCCGTTTCCCAGCCGTGGTGGTCGAGACATGTGATTTTGATTGTTTCCCGCCCGGTCTTCTTTGAGAATATTCCGTCGCAGAGAAAGATGTCTTTTGTTGTGATTGCGCCTGCATCAAGGAAAGATGCCACTGAAAAAATCTTAAAGACTGAGCCCGGCTCGTAGCTGTCGCTTGCCGGCTTGTTCTTAAGCTCGGTTTTTGAGGCGCTTGAAAAGTCGTTGAGATTTGCGGAGGGCAGGCTGATGTAAGAAAGAACTTCGCCAGTTTTTGCCTCGGCCGCAATCAGCATCATTGACTCGGCCTGAGTGTCTTCCATTGCCTCATGGGCGATTTTCTCCAGGTTAGTCTGAAGGTTAGCATCGATGGTGAGGTAGATGTTCTTGCCCTGAGAACTGCCGTCGCCGTTTTCTTGCGGCGGGAAAAGGGTGTCCTGCATTGAGTATTCGATTCCGGCCAGGCCCTGACCGTCTGCTCCCACGAAGCCGATCAGCTGGGAAGCAAGCTCGTTCTCAGGGTAGACCCTGCCCGGCAGCTTGTCGAATTTGACGACGGAAGAAAAACCGTTTTTGCGGCAGACTTTCCTCAGCTCTTCGTATGTGTTGGAGTCAATCTTCTTTTTGATGTAGACGAAGGACAGGTTCTCTGATTTTTCGAGCAGATCGTAGATTGACTTTTCGCTTTCGTTTATGACCGGCGCAATCAAACGGGCAAATTCGCCCTTATCCCTGATTGACTGGGGTGAGGCTCCGAAATGATAGAATGCGGCAGGAACTGCCAGGGCCTTTCCGTTGCGGTCGAGGATTGAGCCCCGCTGGACTTCACTTTGCTCTGTGGGGGGGGCAGGCGGCTCCGTGAATGCAAAAAATCCGTACTCAACGATGACATAAGAGGAGAAGAGGATTGCGCAAACAATCAGAAAAATGAGCGGACCTTTTTTGATGTAGCCGTTTACCTGCATAAAACCTTTCCCAAAATATTACGCTCCGAGACGAACCCGTAGCTGCGGGAATCGACCGAAACTTCGTAATTGTCTCCTATTGCGAGTATGTAGCCCTTCGGCACGGAAGAAGAACCCTTGAGGTTGAGATATTGAACCTGATTCAAAGGAATTGAAAAATCCCCCGCTTTTAAAAGATGATTATAATTGTTATCGGCCGAAAATTCTAGTTCGTCGCCGGAGACGGCTACGCATCGTTTTACAACTATCTTATTGTTATACAGATAGATGACAATATCCCCCCGTTCCGGCTTTTTCCATTGCAGGAGAAGTTTTTCACCGTAAGGCTGGCAAAGCCCGTAAGAGAGTTTTGAGACGAAAAGCCTGTCCCCGTTTTTGAGGCAGGGAGACATAGACTCCCCGGAAACCGTAAGGACCTCGAACACGAAGAGCTTGAGGAAAAGCCCCAGAAGAAGGCCGGCGCAAACAATGAGACAGAGAATTTTATTCTGGCGGGAGAATTTTACCCGCTCTGGCAGTAAATCTTTTTCCATGGTGATGCGTTAGGGATAGTAGCGGCGGCGTAGCCGTTGCGGGCTTGCCCGCAATGAAGCGGTAGCGGAACCGCGGATAGCCCGACCCGAAGGGTAACGCCCTTCGTTGACGGCGTTATTTGAACGCCCTTCGTTGACGGCGTTATTTGAACGCCCTTTATTAGAACGCCCAAAATACATCCTTATTTTCTAATTTATCACTTTTTTTCTTCCGATAAAAGACTTATGGAAATAATCAGTTTTGTCGGGGAATCAAGCGCCCTTCGTAAATCCACACCGGGCTTCTCTCTCCCGCGATTTCAAAAAAAAGTCTCTAAAAAAAGAAGCATAAGCTCTTCACAGAAAAAAATCATAAGCCCCCTGAATTTTGCTCACTCCCGAAGCTTCTCAAAAACTGAACGGCAGTTCACGGCTGTCGGAATTTCCAAAATTTTCTCCGTCCTCCTTTTTGGCTCGATTCTCATGCTGGTTCCGGTCACGGTTTTCAATGTCCTTTCTTTTTTCGAGAATCACACGGGACAGCTTGCTTTTGCATCGAACTCAAATCAGGAGCTTGAATTTCTGGATTCGGCAATGTCCCGCTTTGCGATGAACGACAGCCTTTCCGACAGCTTTGACGAGAACGGAAATGTCCTTTCTGCTGACGGCTCTGTCCTTACGGCGGCAAGCGTCGGAATCGGTGAGAAAGTGACTTTCCAGACCTACACCGTAAAATCCGGCGACTCAATCAGCACAATCTCGCGCAAATTCGGCCTCTCAAACATCTCGACTTTGATTGCGGTGAACGATATTTCCAATGTACGAGCCCTTCGCTCAGGCCAGAAACTCAAGGTTCCTTCGATGGACGGTCTTGTTTACACCGTTCAGCCGGGTGACTCGCTCAACTCCCTTTCTGTCAAATATCATGTGAGCGTTGAGGAAATCCTTGATGCCAACGACTTGACAAGCGAAATGCTTACCAGGGGAATGAGTCTCTTTATTCCTGGCGCAAAAATGGATGCCCTGTCACTCAAAAAAGCCATGGGAGAGCTTTTTGTTTATCCGATTACGGCTGCATGGCGGCTCACATCCCGCTTTGGCCCGAGAAAAGACCCCTTCACCGGTGTCGCCTCAAGCCACACGGGAATCGACATGGCCTGTCCTACGGGAACTCCGATTCGCTCTGCCATGAGCGGAAAGGTCGCCTATGTCGGCTGGTCGAATGTTTTCGGAAATTATGTGATTATAAATCATGCCAGCGGATACCAGACCCTTTACGGCCACATGTCAAAGGCCCTTGTGAAAAAAGGCCAGGCCGTCGATCAGAATACGAAAATCGGTCTTGTCGGTTCTACCGGCTACTCAACAGGGCCTCACCTGCATTTTACAGTTTATAAGAACGGAAATCTTGTCGATCCGATGACTCTTTTAAAGAGATGATTTTTTGAGGGAGGTGTGTTAGAATGTACGAGAGGCTTCTTATGGATTTTGTTTGTGTTTGTAATCATTGCGGAAAAACAATCGAAAGGGAATTCCTTTATTGCCCCTGGTGCGGAAAGGAAAATGCCGAAGTTGCTGACAATGTTGTGCTGGACAATGTCTTTTCCCAGCTGGAAGAAAAACAGGCAAATGACCGCAACTCCCGTGTAAAAAAAATCGAAACCAAGATAAACGAAATTGAAAAAGGACTGGACGAGCTGGGGGTTAGGAGTTAGGAGTTAGCAGTTAGCAGTTGTGTGGGGGAAGTCTCCCCCTCGGCTCCAATGGCTTCGCCATTTTCGCCTACCCCCTCTGCGGGGACACCCCGCAACGCCCCGAAAAATAAATGAAAAAAAAATTTAATTTTCAATTTTCAGTTTTTAAGTGTCTCGTTTTTTTC
>CAMOEE010000175.1 GCA_946611835.1 uncultured Treponema sp.
CAGCGAATACAACCTTTATGGTGACCGGGTCGCAGGAAGCTATTACAGCGAGACAAGCGCCACATTCAACATCGCATACAATTTTCTGGCGGGCTACACCTTCAAGGGTCTTGCCGTCGGAGCAAACGCCAAATTCGCCTGGCGGAGCGTCCCGGACTACACTGACAACCGTGACGACTCAATAATCTCAGGCTCAGGCCTTGAGCAGTCAGCCCTCGGTATCATGTTCGATGCGGCGGCCTTAATGCGATTCAGCGTCCTCAAGTACTACTCTGACAGAGAGCCGAACTTAAAGGTCGCCCTTGCCCTGAACAATTTCGGTGTCGCAATCACAGGCTTCGGCTCTTCCGTAAAAAAAGACGATGATACACCTGCCCGCATCTCCCTGGGGCTTTCATACAAACCTTTCTCCCGCTTCCTGATCTCCACCGAAGTGAGGAAGCCGGTCCATCTGAGCGATATCTCAAAAAGCGGCAAGCTCTCCTTCTGCACGGGCCTCGAAGCCCAGATAACGAAGATTTTCGCTTTTCAGACGGGATTTTTGCTTCAGGGAGCAAACCCAAGGTTCAGTTTTGGAAGCGAGTTTAACATAAAGGGAATCAAAATGGATGTCGCCTACACCCTTGACCTTACCAGCTCCGCAAATCCGGTGAACCATATATCCCTCAGCGCAAAAATAAAACTCGGCGACAGAGGAAGAAAAGAATCACTTTTAAGAGCAGACGAATATTACCTTGAAGGGCTTAAGCTCTATGCGAACGGATATTATGACGAGGCGATTCAAAAATGGAACGAGGCAATTCTTACGGCCGCAAGAAGCCCCCTTTACATAAGATATGAGCCTGCGATTCAGGCAAGGAATGCCGCCCTCAATTTCAACAAACAGAAGGCGGCTCTTGAAAACCTCTATTCAGTTCCTACAGATTAGGCTGAAGAACAAGCCTTTATTTTTTTGGAGAGAACATCCGGAAATTCATCCATGGGAAAATCTCGTGCTCCCTCTCAAGTTTCGTAAGCCATTCCGTGCTGACAGTGTTGGAACCAAGGGCATCAAAGACAATCATAAATGACTTTATCGCTTCCTTAAAGCGGAGAGTCGCATATTCCGGGAAGAAACCGTCATGAATCATCTTTGCCCATTCACCGCTCTGCGCAAGCATAAGCTCTTTTGCCCCCAAATCAAGCAGACGGACTTTAAGGCCGGTCTCGTTGGGGAAGCGGTCAGAAAGATCGACCATGCGCTCGCTCATTTTTCGGGTGTAGCGAAGCATCCAGCCGTTTGTGCTGTCAAGCAAATCCTCGCCATAGCTGTTTCCCTGGGCAGCCCCCGGATATGGAGTGATTTTCTGTAAAGAGAAAATGTTTCCGACAAGAGGGGCCGGGGTCGCCAGGGCAACATCAGAAGCTACAGCCGAGCGGATTACATTCTCAAGCCAGTTTACGCCCTCGGCCCAGTCCTGGCCAAGAATTTTAGCATCGATTACGCAAAGAAGAGAGGCAGCTTTTTCGCCCATGCACTTTTCAGCCTCGTCAAGCTTGGCTTTTTTTGACGCAAAGAAAGATTCAGCGTCTTTTTTTGCCTGCTCAAGGGCAGCCTTTTCGCTGTAGACAGAATCCTCATCATTGTTCCAGTATCGGAAATATGACGGAATTCTGGCCATTCCATCAGAAATGAAGCCGCTCTCGCAAAGCTCCTGTGCCGTAAGCTCGAATGCAATATCCTTGCCCTGATTTTTGTAAACAGGATTAGAAGCGTATCCCCCCTCCCCGATAATGTCCTCAGGAGTATCTGAATCCTGACAGAAAAGGGCAAGCGAAGACTGAGAAAGACTTGTCTTTGAGTCCAAAGCACAACGCACTGGATAAAAAATACCGTTCTCGGGAACAGTCTCGCTGAAAAGCATTGAGCGGATATCAACGATTGTGTAGCGGTAGCCGTAAGAGCGCAGGACCTTTTCGATTCCTGTCGTATAGCCCATGAAAGGAAGGTAGAATCCGTCGGGATTTGAGCCGAAGTAATGTCTGTGAGAGCACAAACCAATCTCAACCTGTGCGTTAAGGATTTCCGTCATGTCGCCATAGTGAGGCAAAAAAGCATAAGTTCCGCAAGTCGCAAGAAGTTCCAGATTTCCCTTCTCCGCAAAATAGGCGAATTCCTTAAGTATATTTCGCGAATAAGTCTGGGTGAAGTCAAGCAGGTCTTTTCTTGCTTTTTCGAGACATTTTTTTGCATTCTCAAGGAGAGGCTCTTCACCTGAAAGTCTTTTTACCTCGCTCTCACCGAGCAGGATTCGCTTCTCCAGCCAGCGGACGAACTGATCTTTTATCATCTCGTCATCAAGAAGGGAGCACAAGGCCGGTGAAAAGACCATCGCAAGCTTAAAATCGACTCCTTCCTTTTCAAGACGATGGAACATATCAAGCAGAGGAAGATATGTCTGAGAGATTGCGCTGAACAAGATGTCATTCTGAAGAGCATATTCAGTTTCGTTCTCGTGGCGGATATAGCCCTGATGGGCGATTATTGTCAAAACAAGATTCTTAGCCATTTTCTATGCTACTCCACAAAAGACTGTCTGTATTTTTCGTAATGAGATTTAAGAAGACCTTTCATGCCGGAAAGCTCAAGGATTTTGGGAACTTCAAATTCCTGGCCCGGGAAAGCCTTTGAGAAAATCGCCGGTGTCTCAGGAAGATGGATTTTCTCGGAAATCGTAAGGCTGTCGGAATTTCCATCAGTGAAGAATGCTACAAGATCAACACGGAGATATTTTTTCCCGGTCTCCAGAAGAATATACTGCTCTCTGTCGGCAAGCGTAATCTGCAAATCATAATACTCCACAGGAGCGACATCTTCTTCACTTTCAAAATAAGAGATGCGGAGGACTATATTCTTGAAGCGGGTGGACTCCGAGATTTTTTTGAGGGCCTCCTCGCTGATGTCCCAGTAAACGAAAGCCCAGGCCGGGTTTCGGAGAATCACTGAGATTTCAGTTTCGTTGAAAGAAGCCGGAAGCTCGAAATTTGCCTCCGGAACCTCACCTGCGACATTCATAGAGGCGGCTTCTTTTGCGCCAGAATTAAAATCTTCGGCGACCTCAAGAAGCTCTCCAATAATGAAGCGGCGGTTAAGACTGTCAGGGATATCGATTCCGTAATCGTCGGCAAGAGCAATCAAATCTGCCGATGACAAGGTTTCCAAATGGGCGAGTGTTAACAATTCATTTTCCATAATCTATATTTTTACTTCTTATTATTATCTTAAAAAACATAATAAAAATCAAGGGATTTTACCTTTCGTTTACACAGAATGAAAAAAGCGAAAGTCTTTCTTGAAAAAAACAGAACTTGTTATAAAATATTAGGATAGGAGTCTGAAAATGGACAATGAATTTGCCAGCGAAAAGCTTTGTGAATTTATCTCACGAGTACAAAATTCTGCAACGACACTTCCAGACATCATAAAGATGCTGCAGGAGTCTATAAGCGATTTTGCACAGGAACTCAAAATAGGCAAATTCTCAGTCGTAGTATCTAATCCACAGACCGTCTACGAGCCGATGGGAATCAACAAAGAAGTCATAAACTACACCAGCCCCCTCGGCTATGAGCTGGACACCTACGAAAAATATTATTTTACCGAGGACAACGGAGTCATCACGCTAAAGGCGAACCTTCTTCCAGGCCATCTTTGGACAAAAGAAAACAAAAGGCTCGTTGATTTTTATTCAGACCTCTCATACCTCATCTGCAGCCGGGCAAGGCTCATCAACATCATGCTTACAGTCCGAATCACGGACCCACTCACAGGGGCACTCAATCTTCACGGATTTCAGGAATTGGTCGGTGAAATTCTTTCTCAGCACGAAATTCATAATTATTCTGTCATTCTGCTTAACTTCAAGAATTTCAAGTACATAAACCAGAAAGTCACTACCGATAACGGTGACATAATCCTCAGAAAATACTGTATGCTGGTCCAGGGCTTTCTGGAAAAGAAAGGTCACATTGCCCGCCTGGGAAGCGACAATTTTCTTGTCCTTGCCCCAAAAGAGCGCCTTAAGGATTTCATCAAATTCATCGAGAATATTTCGATTTCAATAAACAACAAGGGAAATGTTGAGAACATAAAAATCGATGTACGTGCCGGGGTCTACGAGACCAGCGAGGAGACAACTTTCGGTGACATCATGTCGAATTCAGCGGTCGCACTTGAGACGGCAAGGCATTCCCGACATCAGGACATAGTTTTCTTCAAACAGGAAATGCTTGAAAAGGCAATCCATGACAAGAGTATCTCGAATATGTTCATGGATTCCCTGGCAAAAAATGAATTCAAAGTCTACTATCAGCCCAAGGTCGATCTTACAACAAATACCCTCTGTGGCTGCGAGGCGCTTTCAAGGTGGTACGCCCAGCGCCTTATCACTCCGGCCGAATTCATCCCCATTCTGGAAAGCGACGGCACCATCAAAAATCTGGATTTTTATGTACTTGAGACTGTTTGCAAAAACCTCCGTGACTGGCTGGACAAAGGCATAGAGCCTGTCCTCATCTCAACGAATTTCTCAAAACTGCACCTCGCCGATGAGAATTTTGAAAACCACATTCTTTCTCTGCTCGACAAATATTCAATTCCACCAAAATATCTGGAACTGGAGCTTACGGAACTTTCAGACTACCAATACTTTGACCGACTAGTACGTTTCGTCAACACAATGAAAGAAGCCGGCCTAAAAATCTCCATCGATGATTTTGGCACCGGCTACTCATCAATGAGCCTCATCCGTAACCTCAATCCTGATGTAATCAAGCTCGACAAGTCCCTCATTGACAATGTAGCCATAAAAGACGACAAAAAAACAAAAACCGACCAGATAATCAGCCGCTCAATCATAGAAATGGCCCACGAACTGGGAATAACAGTAATAGCCGAAGGCGTCGAGACAAAGGCCCAGGCAGAATTCCTAAAAGCAAGCGGCTGCCTAATGGCACAAGGCTTTTTGTTCGACAGGGCCCTGGAACATGATGAATTTGAAAAAAGACTGATTTCTCGCAAATACGAAATATAAAAGAACCACAGATGTCACAGATTACACAGATTAATAAATTCCTCACAGAGGGCACAGAGTTCACAGAGATATTTTTATAGTAACAAAATAAAATGCCTCAGTCCCACTGCCTGTAAAAACGAAAGAAAAAAATAAACCACAGATGTCACAGATTACACAGATTATTTTTTATCTGTGCCATCTGTGTAATCTGTGGTTTTATTGTTTAAGCAGATTTATGCTTAGAAGCT
>CAMOEE010000176.1 GCA_946611835.1 uncultured Treponema sp.
CCAGACCAGGACGGTTTTTGCCATGAGGACGACGCGGGGCATCCATTCCTTGTCGGCGGAGAATCGCTCGTATTCCCGCATGAGATAATCGTAGTTGGGAGGAGACATGTCGGGGCTTCCGCCGTTTGTGGGGTGCCAGGCAGGCTTCCATTCTTCGCTGAGTAAATCGCTTCCGCTCAAAAGTCTTTTAAGCCAGTAATCTTCGCCTTCGCCCTCTCCAGGAATAAGCAAATCTGCCCAGTGAACGCGGACATAGTTGAGCTGTTCCTGAATGTTGTCGGGGGCAAAATTGACAGGTTCCCGCAAAAATGAGATGAGGTCGTGGCCAAAAGTGCCCCAGTAAGGAAGTTTTTTAAAATAAGACTGAATCTCAGTCCAGACTTCCTTCCATTTTGGATTTTTTCGAAGGCTAGAATCATCAAAAAGGTCGATAAATGGCTTGAAAGCAGGATTTTCGTTGTCCAGATGGAGCATGAGCATTTCTTCAAGAGTCTGCTCCCAGTTGGTGCGGGTGCGTCCGGTCTTTTTTTCGGTCAGCTCAAGGTTGAGATAGTCATCGATTGAAATGTGGCCTTTGTAAACTTCGGTTGGGGGAAACTCAGAACAGAAATCAAGAATCATTGAGCGGATTGTTTGCTTTCCGAATTTTCCTTCAAGTTCAGAAAGGAGGCCTTTAAAAGAATCCTGATATTTCTGGCGGCGGTAAGTGTAGCAGGCCAGGTGGAAAATTTCGTCAAGAAGACCCATTGCATTGAGAGTGCCTGCAGAAATCTGAACTTTATTGTGATTGATTAGATATTGATTGAAGCGGGCCTGAAAATCACGGACAGCCCTGATATTTTGAAGGACGACATTTCCGCTTGAAGCAAAAAGGCCGTCGCTGAATTTACATTCGTCACGAACAGTTTTTGAAATATGAAATTCGTTGTATGAATAGGTCACAAAAATCCCCCGAAATCCTGAAAATCAAGTGAATTTATTATACAACGAATTAAGGAAAAAGACATTAAAATTTTGTCGTGAATTGCAGGAAAGGGCAGGAAAACAACGGCCGGATTTTTGTCATCGACGAAAATCTGGCCACGACACAAGAAATGCCTTACCAGAGGCCGTGCACGCTTTGTCTTATATACTTGTCGTAAATGGCTTTTACGCCTTCCATCTGCTCTTTTGAGAGTTCCGGCGTTTCGGCGGCACGCACATTTGAGCTTACCTGACTTGCCTTGCTGGCCCCTGGAATTACCACGCTTACCTCATCGTGCATCAAAATCCATTTGAGGGCATAGGGAATCAGGTCTTCTGTGCCAAAAAGGGCTTTTAGTTCTGCTACGGCCTTGAGACCTGTGGCGTAGTCTACTCCGGAGAATGTCTCGCCCTTGTCAAATCGCTCTCCGTTCCTGTTCGTTGTCCTGTGGTCTTTTTCGCCGAATTTGGTGTTTTCGTCGTAGCGGCCGGTCAAAAGACCTGAAGCCAGCGGAACTCTTGCAATGATTCCCACTCCTTTATTTTTGGCCATGGGAAAAAGCTCTTCTGTTGGTTTTAAGCGGAACATATTGAAAACGACTTCGATTGCGCTGATGGGGTATTTCATCGCACTAAGTCCTTCGCTGACTTTTTCGATACTGACACCATACGAGGCGATTTTCCCGGCAGACTTCAATGAATCCAGGGCTTCAAAAACTTCATCTTTTGAAAAAACCGGGCTTGGCGGGCAGTGAAGCAGAACCATATCCAGCTTTTCAAGACCAAGCCTGCTTAAACTTCCCTGTTGAAAGGCTCGCCCCATTTTGTTCCAAGCTGCCATGTTCCAAGTCCGATTTCTGAGACGAAGGGGCCGTCTTTATAAAGATGACGGTTTTTCATTCTTTATCCTCCGCTTTCTGGTGAATTTCTGCTATTTTTTTGATTTTTGAAATAAGTTTAGCGTTTGAAAAAAGCTTTTCTACTGTTACGGGCATTCTCCAGGTCCAGTTAAAGTGAGACACAGTGCCCGGAATGTTGATTCTCTCGTCCTTTGCCTTCTCGCCGTAATATTTTGAATCAAGATAGAGCCAGTCCATGAGAGGCGGAATGAACCAGACCCCTCTTGCACTGGCATAGATTTTAAGAAGGTTTTCGCAGGTTTTTGGGTCCAGTTTTTCTGAAAACTGCTCGCTTCCCTTTGCGATTACGAAATAGTCAGACTGGGACTTCCGGGAGTTGTCGATGAATTCGTCTGACATGGGGTGGGCAACGTCAATCAAAGTGTACTTAGGCTCAGCGTCATACCATTCCCGCAAAGTCGATGAATCGTGAACGCTTGGCGTGACCACACTCAAGGGGCGGAACTCGTGAATGTCAGAAAAAGGTTGCTCCGGCTTGTTCCAGTTTTTGCACCATCTCGTGACTTTAAGCCCTAAAATCTCAAATTCGTCCAAAACTTCTTCCATGCAGGGAATGACGACTCCCAAATCTTCACCGCAGGCAGTCATTTTTGATTCACTTTTTAGTGCGGTAAAGATTTTTTCAGCCTGTTTTTTCCATTCTTTTTCCTGTTTTTTGGAATTTTCTTCAAAAATCTTTGAGAGGACTTCTTTTTCGTCCGCTGAAAGGCTGTTCCAGGCTCTTGTTTCGCCGTATTTCCAAAGTGGAACGAATTTGTTCTTTGAGATTTCGATTAGAGTTCGGTTTTTCCACCATGAAGACAGTCTTCTGAAAATCTCGAACTGAATTGAGGCATCGATATTGTACTTGTCCAGGTTGATTTTCTTGATGTCAAGCTCAGATTTTACGCCGGGCTTGAAAAGCCAGAGCTCTTCCCGGCCGATTCTGTCGCAGAGAGTGCCTAAAATCTCCCGGGTTGCTTTCGGGTCTCCGATAAGGCGGATAAAATCTTCGGTTGGAAGGTGAGGCTGACTGAGCCAGCGGATTCTTTCTTTTGAAAAGCCTGCTTTTATAAGCTCGCTCTCACTTATTGCCGAATAAGGCTCCGTGTGCCCCATTTCAGCCGTAAATTCCCCCTCGGGAATTGTCCAGAGTCTGAAAAAGCCCGGAATGTGGTCCAGCCTGTAGGCTCCAAAAAAGTTTGAGGCAATGCTGATTCTTCGCCGCCACCATTTAAAGCCGTCCTTTTCCTGGGAAGCAAAGTCGTAGCAGGGAAAGCCCCAGTTCTGACCCGTGGGATTGTCGCCGTCAGGAGGGGAGCCGGCCCGAGCCTTCTGATTAAAGACATCGCCGAAAGCCCAGACATCGCAGGAATCTTCGTTGAGCAGAATGGGAAGGTCGCCTTTGAGGGTGATTCCAAGGCTTTTTACATAGTCGGAGGCAATCTTGAACTGCTTGAAGGCGATGAACTGCTCCCAGACATAAAAATAAAGCTCTTTTCTTAGGGAAGAATCGTTCCAGACTTCAAGAATCTGCTCTTTTGTGAGCTTTTGAAGGCCTCTTTCCCATTCCTTCCAGCTGGCCTGCAGAAACTGCTGCTTGAAATATTTGTAAACGCAGTAAAAAGGAAGCCAGTCTTCGTTTTCTTTGATGAAAGTGAGAATGTTTTCCCGCATTTTTTCCGTTTTTTTGCTGCCCCGTGAATGTGAAATGGTTGCGTAAATCTTTCGTAAAAGGGAGTCTTTGATGTTGACGATAAGGGTGTAGTCAAATCTCTCGTCTTTTTTATGCTGAATGAAGGAATCGTAAGTGCGCCTGAAAGACTGGTCTTTGTCGTAGCATTTTGAGAATTCCTCAAGAAGGGAAAGGCAGATATACATGGGGTGAAGGGCAAAGGCCGAAAGGGAAGAGTAGGGCGAGCTTTGCATTCCCGTGTCCAAAACCGGCAGAAGCTGGATTATGGAAAGCCCCGCCTTGGAAGCAAAATTGGCAAATTTGATGAGGGATGGAAATTCACCAATTACAGGAGATTCTTCAGTTCTCAAGGCCGCAAGTGGTACTACAATGCCAGTTTTTCGTTCAATCATTCTGATATTGTAACACAGATAAGAAAATTAGCAATGAGCAGTTAGGAGTTAGGAGTTAGGAGTTAGGAGTTAGCAGTTAGCAGTTAGCAGTGGGAAGGGGAGATGTCTCTCCCCTACGCCGCACTTCGTTGCGTCGTACCCCTCTCGCCTAGGGGCAAGCCCCTAAAACCCCACAGGCTTTTTAGTCGATGCACCATCCATACTTAAAATGCCAGACGGGTTTTGCGAGTTTGTAGCTGAATGGCTGTTTGCGCTCGAAGTCGGGGAGCCACTCGGTGTCGGTGCATAAGTCCTGATAGAAGAGGTAGTCGAAATCGTAGGCTTCGATTAAATCCCGCAGGTCTCTGTCCTCGTTTTCGTTTACGAGGCGGTTTTCTATAGAAGAAAGTGATTTTTTTCGCTTTGAAAGCTCTTCTTCGCTGCCCTTAAAAGGAACCGGCGTGTACTGGCTCATCAGGGAAATGATTGCCTTGCCATCGGCGTTTTCTTTAAGCCACTGCAAAACGGCGGCGGTCTCAAAAAATCTTCCCGGTAGGAAGAGGTGGCGGACGATTACGCCCTGCAAGATTTTGTCCTTTTCGACGATTTTTCCAGGCTTTCCCGAAGTGGAATCAGGAACTTCTTTTTTGACGCTGGTCAGTTTCAGGGGGTTGTGGTCTATCATCCATTTGACGGCTTCTTTTGCCTTCTCGGGATAGTCTTCGGCTGCACAGAGAGATTTTGAAAGCTCAGGGCTCAATGTTTTGAGGTCAGGAAGCCAGATTGTAACAAGGCCTTCGAGGAGTTTCAGGCTTTCAACAGAGTCGTAGCCGCTGGAATTCCAGCAGACTGGGAGAGTGAGGCCCTGTTTACGAGCCTCCTCAAGCCCCCGGGCAATGGCCGGAATATGATGGCTTCCCGTCACAAGGTTGATGTTCTCAGCCCCGGCTTCCTCAAGCTTGAGGCAGATTTGGGCGAATTCTTCTTTTGAGACATTTGCTCCCATTCCCTGCTGGCTAATCTGATAGTTCTGGCAGAAGGCACAGCGCAAGTTGCAGCCGGTGAGAAAAATCGTGCCGCTTCCGCCGTGAACGGTAATCAGAGGCTCCTCGCCAAAGTGCAGGCAGGCGACGGCAATCCGGATGTCAGAAGGCTCCTTGCAAAATCCAAGAGACTCATTTCGGTTCACCCCGCATTTTCGAGGACATTGAAGACAGTTTTCATATAAATCTTTCATCTGCTTTTACAAGTT
>CAMOEE010000177.1 GCA_946611835.1 uncultured Treponema sp.
AGCGCGTTGGAACTGCTTGTACAAAAACTCGTGCTGAAGTTCATGGCTCAAATGCAAAGCCGTACAAACAGAAGGGTACAGGTCATGCTCGTCGTGGTGACAAAAAGTCTCCAATCAATGTTGGCGGCGGTACGATTTTTGGACCGAAACCACGCGATTACAGCTACTCAATTCCGAAGAAAGAAAAGCGCCTTGCTATGAAATCAATCTTGAGTCTTCAGGCTCAGAGCGATCGCCTTACGGTTATCGAGGATTTTACAGTTGAGAGCGGAAAAACAAAAGATTTGGTTAAGATTCTGAGTAACTTTGCGAAAGATGAACGCACAGTTATCATCTTGAAAGACGATGATGCTAAGATTAAGCAGGCTGGACGAAATATCCGTAACTTGTACTTCCTTTCTTACAATCGTCTTCGTGCACATGACCTCTTCTACGGAAGAAAAGTTATTATGCTTGAGGGTGCCGCAAAGAATCTTTCCGAATTCTATGGCAAACTTGAAGGGGAGGCTAAATAATGTTGCTTGATATGCATGACATTCTTATTGAGCCGGTTCTTTCTGAGAAAGCAACAGCTTTGCGTGAGCAGGGTAAGTATGTTTTCAAAGTAGATCCTTCTGCTACAAAAATCCAGATTAAAGATGCTGTAGCAAAGCTCTTCAATGTAAAAGTTGTTAATTGCACAACTGTTAATGTTGGTGGCAAGGTAAAACGGGTTCGTGGTAAACCCGGTAGAACTGCCAGCTGGAAAAAGGCGATTGTTCGTCTTGCTCCAGGAGAAACGATCAAGGTTTTTGAGGGCGTTTAAGTCCTTAGAACTTGGGAATCGTGAATCGTAAATTAAGGGGAACCAGATGGCTCTTAAAGTTTTTAAACCATATTCAGCAGGTACTCGTACCCGTATTGATTTGGTAAGAGAAGAACTGACAACAGATAAACCCGAAAAAACACTGGTATCAGGTCTGAAGTCTAATGCTGGACGCAACTCTCAGGGCCGCATTACAGTGCGACATCAGGGTGGCGGACACAAAAGAAAGTATCGCGTAATCGATTTCAAACGCAATAAGCACGGTATTCCTGGAACTGTCAAGTCAATTGAATATGATCCAAACCGAAGCGCTAACATCGCTTTGATTGCTTATGCAGATGGCGAAAAACGCTATATTATTGCTCCAAAAGGTCTTATCGTAGGACAGAAAATTATGGCTGGTGAAAATGCAGCTCCAACAGTTGGAAATGCTCTCCCTCTCGAGGCAATTCCTGCAGGTTTCACAATCCATAACATCGAGCTCACACTCGGTCGTGGTGGTCAGCTTGTTCGCTCTGCAGGTGCTGGTGCAACTGTTCAGGGTAAAGATGGCGACTATGTTATCGTCCGACTTCCTTCTGGCGAAACACGCCGAATCCATGGCAAATGCTATGCGACAATCGGTATCGTTGGCAACGAGGAGCGCATGAACGCTCAGCTTGGAAAAGCTGGTCGCAAACGCTGGCTCGGTATTCGTCCGACAGTTCGTGGTATGGCTATGAACCCAGTCGATCATCCACTTGGTGGTGGTGAAGGCGCTGGTAAGGGACATGTTCCTGTTACTCCTTGGGGTCAGCCATGTAGAGGTTACAAAACCCGCAACAGAAGAAAGACTTCTAGTCGGTTCATTATTTCACGCCGCAAGAAGTAGTTGCATAGGAGTTAACGGTGTCAAGATCTGTTAAAAAAGGACCTTTCATTGAAAAGAGTCTTTATAAGAAAGTTATTGAAATGAACAAAGAGTCAGACAAGAAAATGATTAAAACATATTCTCGCTGCTCTACAATCATTCCAGAGATGGTTGGAAACACTATCAGTGTTTACAACGGTAAGTCATGGATTCCTGTATATGTTACTGAAAATCTCGTTGGCCACAAGCTCGGCGAATTTGCTCCAACTCGTACATTTAAGGGACATGGCGGCACTGATAAGAGTGCTAAATAAAGGTGGATACTATGGCAGAAAAGAAAGGTTATGTAGCCACTACAAAATTCCTGATTGCATCACCAACAAAGGTTCGCCCTGTTGCTCATGTAATCAATCAGAAGTCATGCTCAGAAGCTATGGCAATTCTTGAAAATATGCCTCAGAAAGGCGCTAAGTTGATTAAAGGAACTCTTAAATCAGCTGTAGCTAACGCTCTGTTCGCAAACAAGAAGCTGGATGAAGATATGCTCTATGTCAAAGAAATTCGCATTGACGAAGGTCCGAGACTCAAGAGAGTTTGGTTCCGCGCTCGCGGTCGTGCTGATCAACTCTTGAAACGCATGTGTCATATCACCGTCATTGTTGACGAGAAGGCGGGGGAATAAAGTGGGTCAGAAAGTAAATCCTATCGGTTTGCGTCTTGGTATTAACAAGACTTGGCAGTCACGCTGGTATGCAAATCCTCGTGAATATGCAGACCTCGTTATTGAGGATTTGAAAATCCGCAATATGGTTAAGGCTTTGCCAGAGTGTCAGAATGCTGACATTGCAGAAATCGAAATTGTTCGTCATCCGCAGCGTGTTACTATTGTAATTCATACAGCACGCCCAGGTGTTATTATTGGTGTAAAGGGTGCTAACATTGAGAAGATTAGCGCTGAAATCCAGTCTAAACTGACCAAAAAGGTTCAGATTAAGATTAAGGAAATCAAACGCGCTGACATCAACGCTTCGCTCATTGCACAGAATATTGGTCGCCAGCTTACAGGCCGCGGTTCATTCCGCAAGGCTCTCAAACAGTCTTCTGCAAACGCTATGAAGGGCGGCGCACAGGGAATCAAGATTCGATTGTCTGGTCGTCTCGGCGGAGCAGATATGAAGCGTTCAGAAGAGCACAAAGAGGGACGAGTTCCACTTCACACTCTTCGCGCTGATATTGACTACGGTACATTCGAGGCACATACAACATACGGTAAAATCGGTATCAAAGTATGGGTCTTCAATGGAATGAAATATGGCCATGATCAGAATGAAGATGCTGGTCAGCTTGTTCGCAAGCCACGCCATGAACGCTCACAGGCTTCAGCTGATGGCGAAAAGCCAAGAGCTAAAAAGCCAGCCCGTGCGGCAAATGCTTCAAAGGAGTAAAGTAAATGCTTAGTCCTAAAAGAGTTATTCACCGCAAGGTACAGCGCGGTAGAATTAAAGGAAACGCTACACGAGCTAACACAATCGACTTCGGCGAGATTGCTCTCGTAGCACTTGAGCCAGTATGGTTGAGTGCAAAGCACATCGAGGCAGCTCGTGTCGCAATCAACCGTAAGCTTGAACGAAAAGGTAACGTTTGGCTTCGTGTATATCCGGACAAACCGATAACAAAAAAGCCTGCCGATACTCGAATGGGTAAAGGTAAGGGTGCTCCAGAGTTCTGGGCAGCTGTTGTTAAACCAGGCGTAATTTTGTTTGAGGTCGGTGGAATTGATATTAAGCTTGCAGAACGAGCTCTTGAGCTTGCAGCTAGCAAACTTCCTATCAAAACAAAAATCGCTTTCAAACCAACTAAAGACTAAGGAGTAAGAAATGGCTGATAAGAAAAAATCTAAGAAGAATTTCAAAGAGCTCTCTTACGCTGAGTTGGTTGCACAGCGAAATGAACTTAAACAGAAATACATGGACTTCCGATTCCAGATGGTAATCGGTCATGTAGATAACCCTATGCAGAAGCGTGAAATGCGTCGCGACATTGCCCGCTTGAACACTTTCATCCGCGCAAAAGAAATTGCCGGAGAAAACAAATAGGAGTTGACCCGTGGCAGAACAGGTTAAAACAAAGGGTGGTAAACGATCTTTCGTTGGTCTTGTTACAAGCGACAAAATGGACAAGACTATCGTTGTATCAATCGATACGAAAAAAATGGATACCCTTTACAAAAAATATGTTACACGAACAAAGAAGTGTAAGGCACACGATGAGAATAACGAAGCTCACATTGGAGACACAGTTCGCATCGTAGAATGCAGTCCAATCAGCAAAGATAAGTGCTGGAGACTTGCAGAAATCATCGAAAGAGCTAAATAAGCTTAAGGAGTTAAAGACATGCTTCAGATGCAATCAAATTTGACAGTAGCCGATAACTCCGGAGCTAAAAGAGCTCAGGTAATCAAGGTACTCGGTGGCTCACACCGCCGATATGCCGGAATCGGTGATGTTGTTGTAGTAGCAATTAAGGAAGCAATTCCTACTTCTACTATCAAAGAAGGTTCAGTAGAAAAGGCTGTAATCGTTCGTGTTGCGAAAGAGTACCGCCGCCCAGACGGAACATATATCCGCTTTGATGACAACGCTTGCGTTATCGTTGATGCAGACAAAAACCCGAAGGGAAAACGAATTTTTGGACCGGTAGCCCGTGAGCTTCGTGATATGGACTGTATGAAGATCGTATCACTTGCGCCGGAAGTTCTGTAAGGAGAATTGAATAATGAACAAGAAATTCAAAATCCATAAGGACGATACCGTCCAGGTAATTGCAGGAAAAGACAAAGGTAAGCGCGGTACAATCGTTCGCGTTGTTACTAAGAAAGATGCAGTTATCGTTTCAGGAATCAACATTGTCAAAAAGGCAATGAAAAAACGAAGCCAGCAGGACCAGGGCGGAATCGTCGAGGTTGAGGCTCCGTTGCACATCTCTAATGTGGCCCTCGTTTGCAAAAAATGCGGACCAACTAGAGCTGGTTATAAAATCGACGGCGACAAAAAGATTCGTGTCTGCCGCAAATGTGGAGAAGCACTGTAATGGATAATTACGTACCACGGCTTAAGAAAGTCTATAAGGACACAATCGCCCCAGAGCTCTTCAAAGAACTCGGTTACACATCCGTTATGCAGATTCCAAAACTTGTAAAAGTTGTGGTAAGCATGGGTGTTGGCGAAGCTCTCACTAACAAGAAACTCCTTGACGCCGCAGTAGCTGATATCACTCAGATTACTGGACAGCATGCTGTAAAAACAAAAGCGAAAAAGAGTATTGCTAACTTCAAGCTTCGTGAGGGCAATGAAGTAGGTGTAATGGTAACATTGCGCGGTAACAACATGTATGAATTCTTGGACCGCCTTATCAATGTTGCATTGCCTCGTGTTAAGGATTTCCGCGGAATCAAAGCTACTGGTTTTGACGGACACGGAAATTTCTCTCTTGGTATTACTGAACAGATTATCT